>JACNIG010000179.1 GCA_014383215.1 Candidatus Desulfatibia vada
ATCGAATAATTATGTCAAAGAGCAAAGATTGGAGCTATATCAACATGCCATTGGCGGCATGACCTAAAAAACTTTAGACTGTTGAGCCAGTTTATATTCATCAAATATTTCCTGGATGGTCACACATGGTACTTTAACAGCTTGACATTTATCTCGCCCGTGATCGCCTTCAACAATATGAGCAGTGGTAGAAAAATTGTCATAGTAATCCCCAAGCATCATCGTAACCTCACCTGAATGTCCCGCTACAGCCTTTTGAATGGATGTGATCTGGCGATGTCTATTCAAATTTTGATTAATCTCTAACAGTTTGAAGTTGGAGAGAATCGGTTCAAAAGCTAAAATTTTGGAATGGGGAAAACGAGAACTGGCAAAGAGAGTGAAATAACCAGCATTAGCACCTATATCTATGATGACTGGGTGATCCGGAACATCAAATTCTAATCCATGCAGATAACATTCCTCCATAAAGATTTCTTTAAATGTATGGAGAAGCCTCCGTGGTACTTGAACAAGAATGCCGCTCCTCGTAACAAATAAAAGAGGATCTTTTTTCGTCATGCGGAGTTTAACCGCTAAATATAACCACCAGTTATTAAAATTTCTTATTAGGTTTAAATATCTCATTTTTATTTTTCGATTCCCACCCTGGCCGCAACCCCTTGTTGAAAGTAATGTTTTATCTCTTGCATTTCGGTCACAAGATCCGCCTTGGCAATGATTTCAGGGTCTGCACCCCGTCCGGTGATAATCAATTCCACATCCTCGGGTTTGTCCGCTATAATGTCAACCAGATCCTGCACCGATAACAGTTTGAGTTTGACGGCAACATTGGCTTCTTCCAAAATAACAACCTGATGCTCGCCCGAAGCCATTACAGCTTTAACTTTTGCAAGCCCCTTTTGGGCGGCCTTAATATCCCCGGCCGACGGCACGCCTTTTATAAAGCGTCCCAGGCCGAACTGTTCAACGCTAATAAGGTCTGCAAATCTTTTAAGCGCCTTGATTTCGCTATATTCACCCATCTTGACAAATTGGGCGATGAACACCTTCAGGCCGGCGCCTGCAGCCCGCAATGAAAGGCCCAGGGCAGCCGTAGTTTTCCCCTTGCCGTCTCCGGTGTATACCTGCACATACCCCTTCATAGTCTTTCCCTTCTTCGAACTAAATCATTACAAGCATAATCGCCATTAAGCAATACAGTTACGCGGCTGCCGGGTTGGGCAAAAGGTAATGATCGCCCGTTCTCATCGTAAATGTCGATAATGTTGTCCTGTACGGAAGCGCCCTTGCTGCGAAGTACCTCGATGACATCTCCTTTAAAAACCTTGTTTCTGACTTCAATGGTCGCACAAAACGGCCTCAGGTTGTTGATGATCTTCCCGATAAATGTTTGACCGGCTATGTTTTCGGATTCATACTCCAAAGCGGTCTGGTCCGGATCTCCCAAATAGAAACCGCTGCAGTATCCCCTGCGAGAAATCCTGCTGAGTTCTTCAAGCCATTTTTTTTTTACACGAAAGCCCGCGGGGTTTTCAAAATAAGCGTCGATGGCTTCCCTGTACACTTTGACCGTTGAAGCCAGGTAGTTGATACCTTTCATACGCCCTTCAATCTTAAAGCTGGCGATACCGGCTGCGATCATTGCGGGAATGTGTTCTATCATACAAAGGTCTTTTGAATTGAAAACGTAAGAGCCGCGCTCATCTTCGGCAAACGGCAGATATTCGCCGGGTCTTAATTCTTCAACCAGTGCATACCTCCACCTGCAAGGCTGGGCGCACATGCCTAAATTGCTGTCCCGGTTTGCCAGAAAACTGCTCAGCAAGCAACGCCCGGAGTACGATATGCACATAGCCCCGTGAACAAAAGCTTCAATCTCTATACTGCTGCGCCGGCTGATCTCTTTTATCTCTTTTAAAGACAGCTCTCTGGCGACGTTTATCCGGTGTACGCCTGAATTTTCCCAGAATCGAACACTGTTGTAATTGGTAGTGTTGGCCTGTGTGCTAAGATGAACCGGAATTTGTCCAATGAACCTGGATGCTGCCATGAATATCCCCGGATCTGCGATAATAACGGCATCCGGGCCGATTTCCCCCAGTGTTTTAAGGTAGTCTGCAATCAGGTCCTGCTCATCGTTTCTGGCGTATATGTTGCAAGCCACATAGACTTTAACACCATGTCCGTGGGCCAGTTTGACGGCACTCCGGATTTCGTCAACAGTAAAATTTTCCGAAAAGTTTCTCAGGCTGAATTCCTTGCCGGCCAGATAAACAGCATCAGCGCCGTAGTGCATGGCGATTTCGAGCTTTTCAAAATTACCCGCCGGCGCCAGCAGCTCAACTTTTTTATTTGTTTTTGTTGTCATTGTAATACAGAAAAGTTTCTCCTCCCCGACCCGTTCCGAAAAGGTTCCTATCTTTCATTTGAATTCATCCCGCGCTGCCCCCACTCGAAGATACGAGGAGCAAACCGGTCACTCAATTTTTTGATTCGCTCGCTAACCCCGCAGCGACTCGACTGAGCTCGTCGAAGTCAAGCTGCGGGGAATGCGCTCGCTGTTGCAGTTCAAATTTAAAGACGGGGGAGTTGTTGGGGGGAAAGATCGCCAAGCAGCGGATAATTCCCGTCCTTATCAGAAACAATCGGTTCCTCGATCGGCCAGTCAATACCAATGGCCGGGTCGGACCATAAGATGCCTCCCTCGTCATCCGGTGCATAAAAATCGGAGCATTTGTACAAACAATGGGCGGATTCACTGAGTACGCAAAAACCATGGGCGAATCCTTCCGGAATATATAGCTGGCGCTGGTTATTTTCCGACAAATGGATACCGACCCATTGGCCGAATGAAGGTGAACCGGGGCGGATGTCAACTGCCACGTCAAATATTTCACCGGTGGCGACCTGAATTAGCTTTGCCTGAGGGTGTCTGACCTGAAAATGCAGCCCTCTTAATGTGCCTTGAGTGGAATAAGAGAGGTTGTCCTGAACAAATGTCCGGTTAATACCATGTTCCAGATATCGTTTATGATGGAAGGTTTCCATGAAAAAGCCGCGCTTGTCATTGAACACCTTAGGTTCAATAACAAGGACTCCTCCAAGGGATGTTGTAGTAATTTTCACGTTTTTCACCTTTTGAAATCTTTAAAAAACCGGCCTTGGGCCCGAATGTTCTACTTAACGGTTGAGCATTCGCGAAAGAGCTCATAGGGACATTCCTTTTTGCAGTATTCATGATCGATATCCTCAAAAAGGATGGCGATGGCTGTTTCCCGCCTCTCAAACATATGCTCGGTATTTAGTTGCTCCAGCAAACCCGAACTTTCAAATACTTGTTTTACGGGCAGATGCACACTTAAAAATGCGAGACGAACCTGGCGCAGCTTAAGTTCATCCAGCAGTACCCGCAGCTCGTCAGTACCGGTAATATCTATAAATCCTACTACTTCAAAATTCAGCAGTAAAAACCGAACCGGCGTTGCTTGCTCATTCAGACGTTCAAGCAGATGCTCGATGGTATATTCGGCATTGGCAAAATAGATAGCATTGTCAGAGCGCAGTTGCAGAATCTGCGGGCAGCTCGGTTTATCTAAAGCGTCGGCATTAACAAACATGTTCAGCTCGGGATCCTTGGTAATGCGTACGATACGCGGATGCATCGTCATCCACAAAAAGAACATCAGTGAAATCATGACACCGATCAGCAGGGCATAATCGGGTTTTGTTAAAAGTGCCAGCACAAAAACCGTCACAGCCACAATCCCGTCGTTGCGATTTTTTTTCCAGAGCACAAATACTTCTTTGGGATTAAACAGCAGCAGCACGGCACTGATTACAAGCGCAGCAAGTGCCGCCTTGGGAATATAGGTAAACAGGGGTGTCAAAAACAGCAAAGCCAAAATCACACTCAGGCTGGAAATCACACTGGATATACCTGTTTTCGCGCCGGTTGCAAAATTAATTGCCGTGCGGGAGAATGAACCGCTTACCGGATAACTCTGGAAAAAAGAGCCGATAAGATTGGCCAGCCCTTGACCGATAAACTCCTGGTCGACATTCACCTTCTGCTTGGTTTGGGAGGAAATGGCCTTGCCGACAGAATATGTTTCAGCAAAGCTCACCAAAGCGATTACAACGGCCGGGCCCAGCAGGGAGCTGATGATTTCAAATTTCATAGGCGGCACCATGGGGTGCGGCAGCCCGCTGGGAATCTTGCCTATGATGGCTACGCCTTTTAGATGCAATTCGAATACTACAATTGCAATAGTGGCCGCAACCAGGGCAATCAGCCCCGCAGGCAAAGTCTTGCGGAGCTTTTGAACGCCAAATATAAGTCCCATCGCCAGCAGACCGACAGCAAAGGTCGAGATGTGTAAGTTCGGCAGACCTTTTGCAATTTCGACCAGCCTTGGCAGGATGTATTCATGCCGGGACACACTGAGACCTAAAAAGTGAGGGAGTTGGGTTGCGATGATAATTAGGGCGGCGGCGGCGGTAAATCCTTTTACTGCTGAATGTGAAATAAAGGACATTACCAAACCCAGGCGAAACACTCCAATGGCAATATACAAAACACCCACCATAAAGGCTAACAGAAAGGCGAGTTCAACAAACTCTTTGCTGCCGGGCTCCGCCATGGGGGTGAGTGTGGTTAGGACCAGCAGGCTCATAATCGCGATGGGACCGGTAGCCAGTTGCCGCAAACTACCCCACAGAGCCCCAATAAGCGGTGTAACCGCCGCCGCGTAGAGTCCATAAACCGGAGGCAGACCGGCCAGTATGGCATAGGCCATTGCCTGGGGGATGAGCACTACCGCAACCGTCACTCCGGCAAGTGCATCACTGCGAAAAGTTGATATTTGATACCCCTTCAGCCATGCTAAAAAGGGGAAAAAACGGTGGAGCATACCTTGCTGGGATGTCGTCTTGGTCATAATAAATAGCTCCTTATTCAGATAAAGCTAAATTCAGGACTCCTGACCTGGCGTAAATTCAAATTCAACATATTTTAATAAAGAATCCACACCTTGAGAGCATATAAAAGATGAACGTCGAACATCGAACATCGA
>JACNIG010000457.1 GCA_014383215.1 Candidatus Desulfatibia vada
ATGTCAGAGAAAGGTATTGTTTTCTTCCCCGAACGATTTCTGGAAGCAACCCCTAAGGATTATCGATTGGAATCCTATGAGGATGTCTACTTTGACGCTGTGGACGGTACGCGTCTGCATGGCTGGTTTGTCGATGGACCGGATAATCGTGCGGTACTGCTCTGGTTTCACGGCAATGCCGGCAATATCAGCCATCGCCTGCACAATCTTAAAAAACTGCATGACGCCCTGCAGATACCGATTTTTATCTTCGATTATCGCGAGTACGGTTTGAGCGAAGGTGAAATCTCCAAAGCAGGCACCTTTGCCGATGCCCATGGGGCCTTTCGATATCTCGTCGACGAGAAGGGGTTTGAAAAATCTTCGATACTATTATTCGGCCGTTCCCTGGGGACCGCACTGGCAGTGGATATAGCCAGCAAAGAAACATGTCTGGGGGTAATTCTGGAAGCCGCGTTTACCTCTACGGATGATATGATGCGGAGGTATTTCCCCTTCTTGCCGCCACAACCCGCTTCAACTGTTAAATATGACAGTCTCTCCTTAATTGACCGTATTCAAGCACCAATTTTATTCGTCCACGGCCAGCATGATCTGACCATTCCGGTCTCTATGGCGCGTCATTTGTACGATAAATCCCGTTCCTCAAAGGAATTTTATGAAGTACCGGGAGCGGATCATAATGACACTTACCTTGTAGGCGGCAACGCGTACTTCGCGGTCTGGCAGGAATTTTTAATCAAATGCCTGTCCCGATAAAGTCACCGATTACTTTGAAAACTTTTTGGGCTCCGTCGCCCAAAAGAATGCCGTGGCGATTAAAATTAAACAGCATATAAACTTTATCTTCCGAACCTAATAGATCGAACACCCTCCTGGAACCACTCGGAGCTACCACCGGGTCCCCTAAAGATTGAACTACAAGCGCCGGAGCTCTTATGCCGGACAACTTGGGTTTCAGCTTTTCCATGAAACGTTCAAGTTCCATTATACCGGAAATCGGATTGCGAAAATAATTGATGTGAGGATTTTCAGGGCTGTTTTCAACAAACTTTTTTTGGGCACCATCAAGGCGCACTTTCTCCATCAAACGGTTCCAGGCATCCACGGCAGGAACAAATTTTGAGGAAAAGTCCTGAAGCCTCATGGGGGGGCAAACTGCAAAAACTCCTTGGACAGCATCTACCCGGGCAGCAAGGTCCAGTGCCAAACCTGCTCCAACGGAAAATCCTCCCACGATTACTCTTTTGCAAATGTTACTGAGGATAGCATAGCCTGTATCAACCGAGACCATCCAGTCATGATAAGTTCTGGTTTCAAGGTCGTCTGGAGAAGTGCCATGACCTTTTAAGCGAGGTACATAAACCCACAGACCCATGCGACCAAGATAAGTCGCCAGTTCCTTAACCTCAAGGGGGGCAGCCATGTAACCATGCACAAGAAGCACCCCGGTATCCCGGGATTTCCCCTTGATAAGCAAGGGCATGCCGACTTCTTTGGGCTTGGATTCGCCTTCCACCAAAAAGGTGTTATAGTCTTTTTCAAACTCAGAAACTGATTGTGCAAGTAGCTGTTTAACGACTTTACGCCTCAGCCAGAATCCCGGGAGCCAGGCAATTCTCCTGATTCTGCGTTGCAGCAATGGTAGTGGTTCGACCTCATTGGCGATAACCGCGACAGGATTGTCAATGCGGATGCGATGAAATTCAAATGCGGAAATAAATTTCGAGGAATCCTTGATAAGCGTCTTGCCTGTTTGCTTGATAACTTCTTTTTCCAGGGCCACCGCTATGAAATTTTTGAGCTTGTTAAAACGATCATCGCTGAGCAAGTGCGTCTGGTCGTTGTTGAGACTGTTGTGCAGAAATACCTCGGTTTTTTCCAAGTTGCATGTTGCGGCCAAGAATGCCCTTCTTCTGAAATCGTACTCATTAATACTTGTATAGGGGATCAGCTTGAGCAGCGATGCAAAAATATGATCGTGGTTTACGGTGATCATGCTGTATATGGACGACATGTAAAGCTGCATGATATTAAGAGCCGCTTTCCACAAAATTTGTTTTGATGGAATGGGGTCATCAAAATCGATGCGATGCTTAGCGCTGATATCGCTCTTAACAGTAGTGTCTTTCATAAATTTTTTTATTTCAATCGGTTCTCCAAATCTTATATCCACATCTACTCCGGATAGAAGCATGGTACCTTCGGTCATGATTTCTTCGATGATACGTTCGGGTATGTTGTCCACAAGATAAGCGGCCAGATCGCTTAACATGTTTTCGTGGGCTCTGAGCGGGTAATAAGTGATGTTAACAGGGACAATGGACGTATTGTTATTTACTACCGGCTCCAATGAATCGATCTCAAATAGGTCCAATAAACGTTTGGCCTCTTCAGGATCTTTGCGTGACAGCCGTTGCAGACGCTGCCGGTAAAATTCCGTCCGCAGAGCCAGCGTGGCCGCGCCGGTGTGCGGAGGATGCTTGCCGTCTGCAAAGGAAATCATGAAATTTCCTTTTTCAATAATTTTTTTGCTCTTAACCATACGGCCTTCGGGAAATATTATCCACGCGGCCTCACCGGTTAGCAGACTCTTGATAATCAGCCGGTCCCTGTCTGGATTGCGGGTTGAAACAGCGCCGACTTTATCGAGAAAGACCCCTAAGGAGCCCTTGAATAGTTCATAGTCGGCAAGGGACCAGACCGGAATGCGGGTTAATTTATGGATATGATACGGCAAAAAGAGGGTTTCAATCCGGGTAAAATGATTAATTACAAAAATCTTAGACCCTTTAGGAATATTTTCTTTACCATGAATATTTATTCTGGCCTTTGAAAGACCGGCAAGCGTCTTTACGGCCAGTCCCGTAGTGCGATAGGCAAAAGGATTCATGATATTTATATTCTCAACATTCATCAGTATTGTCCAATAAAATCGTGTTACGATTTTATCTTTCATTTGAATTCATCCTCCGCTGCCTCGCTACGGCGGGATCTCCGCTTCGCTACGACAAGACTTCGGCGAACTCAATCGAGCCGCAGCGGAGAATTCAAATTTAAATATTCGAGATAGGTTGCAGTTGACATCACTTTAAATAGAAATTAGATTAATATTTCTTAAGCTAAACATAAAATGATTTTTCGGAGGTTTATCGTGTATTCAAAAATACTTATTCTTAGATTTCCAAAAACCGAGGCTGAAAAACCGATCGTCTGTTACTTGGTTAAAGATTATGACCTTATATTTAACATCCTTAATGCCACCGTACTCCCAAGAAAAGAAGGCATCATGGTTCTGGAGCTGTCCGGAACCAGAAAAAATTTTAAGGAAGGGGTAAAATATCTAAAAAGACAGGGGGTGCAAGTTCAAAATGCATCCCAGGAAGTAAAGCGTATCAAAAAAAAATGTACCCACTGCGGAGCCTGCACCGCTGTTTGTCCCACCGGCGCACTTGCTGTCCAGCGACCTGAAATGCTGGTCGATTTTAAACAAAGAAAATGCAGTGTCTGTGAACTCTGCTTGACGGCCTGCCCGCACCGGGCCATGGAAGCTCGCCCCACAAACAAAGCCTTCTTCTAGCGAAGCTTCGCCTCAAATTGAAAAGTAACGGTGTACCGAGTTACACTGATTCAGATAAACGAGCCGATGCTGGATACTGGATGCTTGATGCTTGATACATAAAAAATGTATTCTACATTTTATCCAGTATCCAGAGACCAGTATCCAGGATCTTTAATTTAACGACTTCAAATTTGTTATACGAAAACCTGATATTAATTTTAAAATCTTAGTCTATATGGACGTTTAATGAAGCCTCTAATCGCCATTGCCATGAGCGGCGGAATAGATTCCCTTATGGCCGCTTATCTTCTAAAAGAACAGGGACACAGCATTATAGGCATCCATTTTATTACCGGATATGAAGTTCAGCCGTCTGTTCATAAAAAAAAAATAGGTTTTGCAAACACGGATACGGAATTATACGCCGACGTCAAAGCCCGGGCCGTGCATAAAATTGCCCCAATAGCGTCCCAGCTGGGAATTGATATCAGACTTTTCGACTGCAGCATCGAGTTCAAGCAAACTGTAATAGATTATTTTACGAGAACCTACCAGAATGGTCAAACTCCCAATCCATGCATGGTATGCAACCGGTCAATAAAATTTGGAACTATTCTGAGCTTTGCCCGCAAACTGGGCGCATCATGCCTTGCCACGGGGCATTATGCCAGAATTAGACGGGATCGTAACGGCCGGTTTCAACTCTTGAAAGGGGTTGATTCGAAAAAAGACCAGTCGTATTTTTTGGCTCTTTTGACCCAGCAGCAACTGGCCCAAGCCCGCTTTCCCCTTGGAGAAATGAAGAAATCCGACGTTATTAAGCTGGCCGATCAAAAAGGACTTGCTCCTGTCACAGAGGGAGAAAGCCAGGATATATGCTTTATCAAAGGCCAAGCTTATGGAGATTTTTTAGATGCACAGCCGGAATTTGAACCCCAACCCGGACTTATCGAAGACACTGGCGGCAACATTTTAGGCCGGCACCAGGGGCTGCATCTTTTTACCATCGGGCAGCGACGCGGTATCAACTGTCCGGCTTCTGCCCCCTACTATGTTGTTGGCATGGACCGCGAACAAAACCGGCTTAAGGTCGGTTTTAAAAAAGACTTGCTCTCTTTTAAATGCAACATCGTTAATATCAATTGGATTCATCAAAAACCGGCCCTGGCGATGAAAGTGCACACCAGGGTCAGATATCGTCACGAGGCAGCGGCTTCCACATTGATTCCCGCCGGCGACCATAAAGCCGTTGTTCGCTTTGATACACCGCAATCGGCCATAGCACCAGGACAATGTGCCGTGTTCTTTAAAGATGATGAAGTGTTAGGCGGCGGATGGATCGAGCCGGATGCTTGATAGGATGAAAAGCATTGCCAATGGAGTCAAAATACAGAGCGGAATGGATGATCAGATTTCAAAGCGTGTGCTGTTTGAGTGTATTAAGGATC
>JACNIG010000411.1 GCA_014383215.1 Candidatus Desulfatibia vada
GTGAACTCTGTGAGAGAATAAAAACCATGCCCCGCCAAGCCAGACTTGACGTCCCAGGCCTCCTGCAACATGTAATGGCCCGGGGAATTGAACGAAGAAAGATCTTCATCGACGACAAGGACCGCGAGTCTTTCCTGGAAAGGTTCGCCTGCATCCTCGAAGAAACACAAACCCGATGTTACGCCTGGGCCTTGATTCCGAATCATTTTCACCTCCTTTTACGCACCGGGGCTACCCCGCTCAGCAAAGTCATGCGCCGACTTATGACCGGGCATGCTGTAACCTTCAACAAACGCCACAAACGTAGTGGTCACCTTTTCCAAAACCGATACAAATCTGTCATCTGCGAAGAAGATCCTTACTTACTGGAACTCATCCGCTATATCCACCTCAACCCCTTACGAGCAAAACTGGTGGAGGATCTTAGAGAACTCGATAAATATCCCTGGACCGGCCACAGCGCCATCTTAGGCCGTCGCAAAAACCCACTGGTTCCATATCCTCCTGCGAATAAGTCTTTTTCCGCCGAAGGCGGATTCTCTTTTTCTCAGTTTCGTCCGGAAACTGAGAAAGCAAAGAAAAATCCCCAAAATCAGTGTAACCCGTTTAATCCGTGCCAAAAAAGGCCTCTATCAGAAAAGACCATCGAAGATGTCCTCCTCCATTTCGGCAAAACTAAGAAAGTCGCCCGCAGAAGATATCGACAATCCGTCAAGAACGGAATCGATCAAGGAAAACGCCCCGAACTGCAGGGCGGTGGTCTGGTCCGAAGTGCAGGAGGAAATAAGTCAGGTCTTTTAGGAAGAAAGAGAGAAGAGCGCGAGAAAGGCGATGCAAGGATTTTGGGCAGCGGTGTTTTCGTTGAGGAGATATTACAAGAATCGAATGAACTTTATGAAATGAAAGCAAGGAATAGAATCTCCCTTGACGATTTGATTTTAAAAGTATCCAGCAAAGTTGATCTGGATATGGAAAACTTGAAATCATCAAAACGAAATCGAAAGGTTAGCTATGCCAGGGCCGTTATCAGTTATTTGGCGGTGAACCAGCTTGGGTGGAATGCCTCAGACGTAGCACGAAAATTGAGAATAAGTGGAATGGGCGTAGGCAAGTGTGTGGACCGTGGTAAAAAAATCTTTGACAAGCCAGAAATAATAAAGGAATATCTCGGACAAGTTTAGTAGTTGACAACGTCCCCTATTACACTTCTTTTGAAGTAGAGGAAGGGGATTTGAAGTCCTCCTGCAAGAAAAAGCCAGTGGTTGAGGCAAAATCTGTCTTCGGATATCTGGCAATAAAGAAAATGGCGTATTCAGGACGGGAAGTCGGGAACTTTTTAAATATGAGAAGTTATAGCGCAATCAGAAGGGCTCAGGAAGGCAAAAAAGCTGTTTGCAATCGAGAAGATATATGGGATTTATCCGGAATAGTGGAATAGTGGCAACGTCCCCCATTATTCCACACTATCCCGACCCCCATTAGATTAAACTTCAAAAGAATTGGAGGAATTATGGAAGCTTTTGAATTTGAAGCCATTCATAAAAATGGAATGATCAAAATCCCCTATGAATTAAGAAAAAAGCTAACCAAAAAAATTAAAATAATTATTCTGTCCGAAGAAGAAAAACAAAATGCTTTAAGCAAACTGTTGCTTAATGCCCCGACATGGGATGAATCTGATGTAATGGATTTTCATAAGAAAATTCGAGAAGGATATAAAAATTGGAAGATAAACGAATTCTAATTGACACTTCTGTCGTTATTGATCATTTCAGAAAGAAAAATAAACAAAAATCATTGCTTTATGAACTGGCAAAAGAAAACACATTATTTTTGTCTGCGATAAGCAAGTTTGAGTTTTTGGTAGGGGCAAAACTTACTCAAATTCGTCAAACAAAAGAAATTATCGAAGGCTTTTATGTTTTATCTTTCAATTCTCATGTTGCGGATGTTGCAAGTGATATTTCCAAAAAATTAAAAGCTAAAAATAAAATTATAGAATTTAGAGATATATTTATCGCTGCAACAGCTATTGCCAACGATATACCGCTATCTACTTTAAATATTAAACATTTCGAAAGAATAGAGAATTTAGAATTAATTGGTTTTTGAGGGAAATGTTTTGAAGGTGCGTCATTATTCTATTTGCAAAAGAATAGTGGAATAGTGGCAACGTCCCCCATTATGCCACATTATGCGGGTGACCACTTTGTGTGTCTGACCCTTTTCATCCCAAATAACGTCTCCTATTGCCTATTGCTAAGTGAGGATGCCATGCAAAAAACTATGAAGTTAATTCAGAATATAGAAAAGATATTTGAACGCGGTTTGCAGGATGAGTATTTGTCGCGTGCAATTCGAAAGATCGTTGAACATACAAAAGAGAGGACTTCAACGGATGTCGAAGTGTTGAGAAAGGATTTGTCGGACTTTGAAGCCAAGTATGGTATTTCGTCCGACGAATTTTTCAATCGATTCGAAAAGGGCGAGCTGGGAGATGGCGGTGATTACTTTGAGTGGTCGGCTATTTTCCAAATGTACAGAAGGGCTACTGAGCGCCTTAAGATGCTGGAAGGAGTATCTTGATTGCCCATACGACAATGTATTGAAGAGAGCATTCTTCTCCTAACCTTATCGCCCATAGTAGAGTCTTTTACCATCCTCAAGAAAAGAGAAACCGAGGGAGATGGGTTTCTTCGAGTAAAAGCTGTAATTGTGGACGGAAGCCTTCTTGAAATAAGTATGTACTGGCAGTTGACAGAGGACGATGTGCGGCCGGTAGCGTACAGGTTCCATTGGCAAGACGAAGAAACAAAACTGATTAAGAGGTGGGACAATGCAAAACATCATCCAGAGATCAAGACGTTCCCATTCCATGTGCATGCTGGCGAAGAAAAAAAGGTCAAAGAATCAGGGGCAATGGAGCTCTTTGATGTCCTAAGGATATTAGAGGCAGGGGCAGGAAAGACAGATGTCGCTTAAACTAACCAAACTGCCCGAAGGGCTGATTGCTTTATCGAATCGTCCGTCCCGATTTGGTAAAAATACATAAATCTTAACGTCTTCGCGGTTCAAAAACACTAATACAATCTATCCCCCATATCACAACCCTTTGTGGTACACGAAAAATAAATTGCATATCTTGATATTTTCTCTTGACAAAGCATAGAGTCTCTCCTATAAGTTCACTCCATGAACCATGTTTATCAACAGGAAATTCACTACCGTCTTCTCAAGATCCTGGCCGAGGAACCCAAACTTGGCCAGCGTGAAATGGCAAAAAAAATGGGCATCAGCCTTGGCAAGGTGAACTTCTGCGTTTCTGAGCTTGCTGCTAAGGGCTGGATAAAGATCACCCGTCTAAAGAGCGCCAGGAAAAAAATCCCTTACATATACATGCTGACCCCGAAAGGCCTGGAAGAAAAAGGGAAACTGACCGTCAGGTTCTTGAGAAGTAAGCTTACTGAGTATGAAGAGATAAAAAAACAGATACTGGAACTCCATTATGAAGTCCAGCAGGAAAGCCTTGATAACCCCAAAGGCGAACTCAATGATGCGGTAAAGAGTATTGTTTGATCCCAACCGAATGTAAGCAGCTGTAAATAAAGCCGAATCCCCTCCAGCCGCTATGTAACTCAAGGGGCGGAGCTGTGCCAATCTAAAGGCTAACGGGAATAAACTAACAAAACTACCAGCGTCCCCTATTAAAGACGACCTTTAAAAGACGGTGAAAGCCTCTACGCAGGATTGCAGAGAATGGGCTATGAACCTCTTTAAACAGCAGAATCGGGCTTCTCTGTGCATGCCTTGCAACGAGAATAGCGGGAGAGCCGTATAGTGGAAATCTCTATCTACGGTTCGACGAGGACCTCGGGATTAAACCCCCGAGGTTACTCTACCGTCAAAAAATAGAAAGTCAGAAGTAGCACGAAAATTGAGTCTACCCATTTTCCAGGGTCTTTCTGATCAACAGGCTCAAGAAGTCGTTGCGGCTGTCATAAGGGCACTGTGATGTGCGACTCTCAAGTTAAGATAATTAACCCAATGTAACCAATAAAACCATTTAACAAATTGTCGATGTGGGAGTAGGTGAACAAGGAGATGGCCTATGAAAAACTATGCAAAAGTTATGATTGAAACAAAGGGGTTGTCAAGCCTGCAAGAAAGCATAAATATTGGGAAGCAGGTTATGGAGAGAAAACTTGCGGCTTACCAAAAAAAGGCAGCACAATTTGAACAGGCTGAAGGAATGGATACTGAAGCTTTTATCGTGTTGTTTAATAAAGGAGAACTTGGTGACAACAAGAAATGGCTTAAATGGGACCACGTTGCAAATGTTGCAAATTTGTTGAAAAAGAAATTAGGTGACCTTGAAAGCCTGAAATATGAATATTGAAAAAAGCCTGAAAGACATCAGAATTGCCTGTAAGATTGCTGACTGGTTCAGTATAGAGCAGAATGTTGATTATGATTTTGACATTTCATTGGGAGTTTTGTTTGCCGAAGGTAGAATGGTCTTTTACAATGGTAATATCCTTGAATTCACTGAATCAATAACGCCGGATAGAATCAAATATCGATATCATTATATGACTGCCGATTGCGACTTGATATTTCGATACGATAATGTGCCTCATCATTCCGAAATTTCAACATTCCCGGATCATAAGCATTTTCCTGAGAAAATTATCGAAAGCAACCCTGTAAACATAAAAGAAATTATTGAAGAAATAATTGAATCGCTCTTGGCAGGATCAACATAATTCTAGGCTTTGTATCCCCCGCCACCGTCAGGTGGATTATGTGTCTTTTGAATCAGGATACCCGGATTCTAAAGATAACAACAAAGAAACAGTGTAATCCGTGTAATCCGTGCCAAATAAAGTCAGAAGGTAACAGCGTCCCCCATTATGCCAGTCCCCCATTATGCCACATACAATAAACAGGAAAGGAGAACAAATGGCGCAAATCATATTGCAAACAGATGTACCGGACAAAG
>JACNIG010000413.1 GCA_014383215.1 Candidatus Desulfatibia vada
AATTATTGGCTACGATCCTGACCCGAGACGATATAATTAACCATGTTGAATTTTTGTGAACAAATTTGATGAATTCGTAAAAAGTCGAATTCATCAAATTCTATTAGAGAGTAGAGATCATTGCACTACAAAATAATTATTCAAGATTTTTTTAATCACATCCGGGTCCTCTATAAACGCAATTACTCTCATTTCCGAAGAACATTTAGGACACAAAAGTGGATCAACTTCGCCTGCCCTGTTGAATATGGCTCCCTTTAGGGAAATTCAATGGGGTAAATTTTCTGTATCAATCGCGCCCAGTCTTTTCGGAAAGCCTTATCGGTCAGTTCTGGTTCAAGGATGCAGGGAATCTTATCGTCGGCGTCTGTCTTTTTTCGTTTTCCACGCGCCACGTTACTATAATAGCCATAATAACGGGCCATCTGTTCCCCTTTATTCGGTACATGGGAGCTCATAGCAGCTAACCATTCCAGCACGTCGAACACCTTGGTTTCCTTCCCGTCTTTGGACTGGTATTCCACTTGACCAGCTTCTCGATGGTAGGTCATCTTTTCCTGGGAGAAAGATGCCCGAATAATGTAGCGGGCAAGATTTTCCATTGACTTTTCCTGCCGGGGCAGGATGCGCGGCCCAAAGAACACGTTGAATCCGGAGTGCCGCCATTTATCCAGCAGCGCGATCATATCATGTGTGATCTTGCCCTTTGCCAAAAGCATCTTTAGCACCTTGTGATAAATAACATTAATCACTATTCAACGGGCTGTTGCCCAAATCCAATTGTCAGACAAAATAGCATATAACTCATCAAAAGAGAGAATTCGGTTGCAATAATTTCAACAGGTTAAACATTATCAAAATATGGCAATTCATAAAAAATGTGAGAAATCGCTTTGGGCAACAGCCCGTCAAGATGTGACCCCATTTCTCTTTAATCCTCGAATCTTTTTCATATTAATCCTCTTCCGTGCCATTTAGACCTCCTCTTTATAAAGTATTGTTTCAGAGGAGATGTTATCTGATGTTGAAGGGAAAAAGATGATTCTTTTAATTATTTTGGGCATTCCGGAAATGACTTGAAAAGTGGTAAACTTTCCTCCGGAATGGGTGGCAGGTTTCACCCGGAATTAGTGGCAGATTTGAACCGGAATGTGTGGCAGGTTTGGGCCAGAATCTACATTTACTCAAATCTTATCCTAAACCCATCGTTTTCAACGCTAAACTTGGTGTTGTTGGTAAATGATTCGTCTTCACCATATTTAAAAATGTTGCCTAAATTTTTGAAGTCTCGGTTTTGGCTGCAAACAGTTAGGACCAAGATTATTCCATAATTGTCTTTGTGTTGTTCTCCGAACCTGACTTCGGAGGAGCTTATCGGAAATGAGAGGTCATCAGTGTTTGTTGCCTTGACCTCTACATAATGAGCTTGACCTTTATCGTCTATATACATTAGGTCATAGCCAAGGCCATCTTTCCCTTCTGGATTTATGTTTGCAGTCTTTGCATATTCGGAAACCCAGAAAACTTTGCCCTTTGAATATTTTTTGACGAGGCTTTGGTAGACATAGTATTCACCGACAAATCCGATTTCCTTTGTATTTTTTCTCCTTGCTCCGCCACCGCCACCTCCTCCTCCTGATCTGCCTTTGCTTGGTTTTTCTTCAGGTTTTTCAGGATCGTGCATATCCATATCATATTCATTATCGTTTAGGTCTTCGTCTATATTCTCCATCAATGATTGGTAGTCGTCTTCGTCATATTCCGCATCTTTATCATTTAGTTTGATTGTCTTCTTTTTTATTGTTCCGCCAGTGTCCTCTTCGGTTTCCTCAGGTTTGTATTCATTCTCAAATCTTTTTATTAACTCATTGTATTCGCCAAAGAATAGCAGGCTCTTGTTTTCAGTATCATCCAAGAATTCTTTTAGATCTTCGTTTAAGAAGCTCATTGTTTGTCTGAGTTTTTTCTGGAATTTTTCCTTGTTATCTCTGAATAGGTTTTCTAAATCTGTCTCGTTCTGTTCTGTAAGCTTTTCATATGTTAGATTCAGTCGTTTGAAAGATTCCGTTTTGAAGAGAATGTCAAAGTATTTCTTTTTGTCTATTTCCAGTTCTTTGTTGATGTCATAGTTATCATTCAGATAGTTTTCCTTGTATTCATCCACGTATTCCATGAATTTTTGTTTTTCATCAATGTCTTTATCCTTCAGTTGGCTATACAGGTATTTTCTGAATTTGTTTAGAAGTTTGAAAATTTCATTTGTTATTTCCCTCTCAAAATATTCCTGGAAGTCAATTTGTTCATATGAGACTTGATTGAACTCCTCAATAGATACTTTTAAGGCTTCAAATAGTTGTTTGAGATGGGACAGGTTGGATTTTATTGAAAGTTCTTCATAATTGATATTTTTGTACAATTCTTCCAAGAGAATTTTTCCAATTCTTAATTCGTCTGCGAGCAGCTTAACAATATCTTTGCCCTCAGCTTGCTCGATTAGGGTTAATTCGCTGCCTTTTGCCTCCAGTATGTTTTGCCAAAAGTCCTGTTCCAGATCTGATGGGTTTTGGAATAGCTCTCTTGCTTTTTTGAGTTTTTCAAGGTCTCGGTCGTCAAGGTCGCTTTGTATTATCCTGTCTCTTTGAGGCTTATCCCTTGGAAATAGGTTTCGGAAGTCCTTACGGTTCTCACTTACTTTCAATATGCCTGATATGATCTCTGCGAAAGATTCACAAAAATCTATGTCATTTTTTAATTCGCTGAGGTTATCATAACGTTTTTCCGGGTTTAGAAGCAGGTATGCAGTGGTTTCGCCTCTCGCCTGGATGTGTTCATAAGGGTTGAGCGCTAATTCGTCCTCTACATCATCATGCTTGTATGATGCCTTTATATCTGTACACAGAACAATCTTTAATTTCTTTAACCTGTTCAGCTCGGTGTTGACATCTTTTTTTTGTAACCTATATGCGAGTATGTACGGTTTGAAGATCTCGAATGCTTTAGAAAAAATTTTGTCAAGTTTGTGGCGTTGTGGCTCTTCATCAATTTCAAACTTGATGTCCTCTAAAGGATTTACACCGAAAATATCCCTAACCTGATCCTTTCCAGAACGTTTATCTATCTCCACTATAGGAAATTTTTGCATTATTTCCTTACAGAAGGTTATGTTATCAACGTAATAAGCGTCCTTCACCGGGAAGTAGCTTATTTGCCCATCGCTTTTTGCAAGAAGTTTTCCTTCTTCGACAAAATCGTTTCGTGCTTTCTCTTTTGCTGCCTTCTTAGACCAGTCTCTTGGCTTGCTTTCAATGATCTGTCTGTAAATGGTTTTTGCTTTTTTTCCTTCTGGGTCTGATGTCTCAAGCTTGCTGAGGATTGAGTAGATGGTTTCTGTTGAAAAGGCACTGAAATCTGCTGAAGCACCGACCTTGGTTAGAATGTACTCGACATCGTTCAGCCCGATATTGTTTTCTTTGAATGCTTTGTCTTTCAGGTTCAGTGCTGGCACTTCTACCAGTGGTGACATGTCAATAAGAGTTTTTGATAGGCAGCAGATTTCTGGTTTTACTTTCCCCCCGCTTTCTGTCTTGACCCACTTAGTTGTTTTTAGTTTCCATACTATGTATGAGCTTATGTTTCTGTGAGATATTGTCCTCCAATTTCTCATTCCTCTTATATCAATTAGATAGGTTGAACCTTCTAATTCCCGGCCTTCACGTATCATTTCATTGATTCTTGGGTCTAAGTGAAGCCATACAAGGATGTCTTCGAACCTTGCTTTCTCAAGTATAGCGTCTATCTCGGCTATTTTGTTTATTGTTATCCTTGGGCTCATGTATGATTTTCGTTGTTTGAAATGTTCGTAAGACTTTATCAGGTCTGTATGATCAGTGGTGTATGGATAATTGATTTTTCTTAATACATAATCTGAAAATTCCTCTTCCTTTGTTTCCTGCAGTTTTATAGGCGGAAATCTTTCTACACCGACCCATTCCAAAAATTCGGTAACCTTGACCTCATCATCCTGTTCAAACCCAAGCTCATCTTTTTTTGCCACAAAAACAGTATCATCGATACTTGAGTACAAGGCATCCATAACCTTCCCGGCAAGATACTCACTCCCCAAATATAGTTCCTTTGCATTCTTTAACTCAGCTTTCGTAGTTATTAGGGGAACGTTTACATTGGCAGGGAATTTCTCAGATTCTGTGTCATCATTTAAAATCAAGAATAATGAACGGAGCATGTTCTTAATATGCTCTTCTTTGTTACCTGGATTCTTTCTGATAAACCTGTTTGTTGATGCGACTATCCGCCTTATAACTGAATCAAAACGGTATTCCTGGATGTTGAAACAATCCAGTTTTTCAGCCAAACTTCTGCCAGTCTTAGCATGTGATTTATCCTTGAGAATTTGGAAAAGCTGGTTTGATATAAATGTGATTGTCACATTTCCAGGGAGCTGAAACCTGCTTCTTTCCGGAGGCATCAAGGCCTGAGTTTTAGAATCGATGACGTTGCCACCTTCATCAACAAATAGGCTTGGCATTTCCCTGCTTGTAATAGGTTCGAAATAATCTATATTGTCCTTGGCGACCTTTAGTATAAGGTCAGCTCTATCGTTGATATTTAGCAGGGCTGATACTTGATTCAGTTTATCAATGAAGTCCTTCGGTTCGTATTCGTCGATTTCCAAATCCTTTATTAGTTGTTGGACGTCGCTATCGGATGTATGAAAAGCTAATTCGTGGAAAACTTCTGGGAACTTTTTGAGAATTTCAGCATAAGGTGTTTCAAAGAACACAGGGTTTTCATCTACAGCCATGTACTTATTCGAAACGACAGGAATCAATTTATGAGACTTCATTTTGTCCAGTAATTTTTCATAGAAGCCCATCTTTTCAACTTTTTCATCAAACTCACCCTTCTTAGCTAAGTGTTAGCGGCGCCGTGAAAATGTCATAGAGGCGGCGGTTTAAAAATGTTGTTGTT
>JACNIG010000262.1 GCA_014383215.1 Candidatus Desulfatibia vada
AACTCCTTTCAGTTCACAAGATTGACCAGGCTTTGCCTGGCGCACCAGGATTAACTGGATTGACTGGATTTTTAATCTTTAGCCGTTTCCCCCGCTCTGCGGGACATGCGGATGAAACGGCTAAAACATCATCGCCTTCGGCGAATATGTAATACCCAAAAACCACACTCCATTATGTGATTATAGCTTAATAATCTAATTTCCACCAATAGGTGGATTAGTCTTTCGCAGTTTCTTCCGCCTGCTGGAGCGAAGCGGAAATCCCGCTAGCGGGGACCCGCAAAGCGGGAGAAACTGTGAAAATTATAAGTAAATCCTGAAGATCATGTTAATCCTGGCTAAATAAAAAATGGAAGAATTTGAATGCCGCAATAAACAGCAGGGGTTTTCAATGGGAAGCTGCCGGGTCGAATTTAACGGCCAACATGCCCCGGCCTGCCAGGTTACCTTGCGGCAACAAGACAAAGAAACCGCCCGGCTGATTACTTCCGTCCACCTCTCGCGCCCTGAAAACTATCTTTCCATTTATCAATCCGGGTGCAACTTTTCCTGCCGTAAATGTCATTCCTGGTATTTCAGTAAAGTAAAAGACGGCAAGTGGTACACCCCGCAGGAAATCCTCAAAGAAGCGATGGCCTATGACGCCTCGGTCACCCTGGTAGAACCCAGGGACAAAGCAACAACCTGGCATGCCCACGACACCTGCCGCTGCTGCGGTAGCTGTGTGGTTTATGGTGAGCGATCGAGTTCATGCCCCGGAGTCCTGGCACCGGAAGCCATCACCATGAGCCCCCAGGGGTTTGGGCCTGTGCGCAACATTGCGGCGTTCACCGGCGGGGACCTGGTCTGCTGCCCTGAATTTTACGGTGAGTGTGCCCAACTGATCCATGCACATACCAACCTGTGGCTCTTGATTGAAACCAACGGTCACGGGCTTACACCGCAAAATCTTGATTATTTACAAGGCTCCGGAGTAGACGCCTTCTGGCTCGACATTAAAGCCTTTGACGGCAAAAAGCACAAATGGCTGACCGGCTGCTCCAACAAATATATTTTGAATCTGCCCGCCGAAATCCTCAAACGTAACTTTGTGCTGGAAGTTTTATCACTCTACATTCCCGGCCTGGTTGAAGCCGATGACCTTGAAAAAATCGCCCGCCTCCTTGCCGGAGTTGACCCCACCATACCCTTTACCATCCTGGCTTTTTTCCCGGAATACCGCATGAAAGATTTTAGAAGTCCCACTGTTTACGAAATGGTAGACGCCTATGAACGGTCTAAAGACGCTGGACTGCAAAATATACGCCTGGGCAACCTGGGCGTATTTGCCCACACCCAAAAAGATCAGCAATATCTGATGGATCATGTCGACAAAGACGCCTACTAACTAATACCCAATTGAGTCAAACTCATTTGCACAGTTGCGTGTTACTTGTTTCTGGTTTCCGACCTCTGACCTCCGACCTCCGACCTCCGACCTCCGACCCCTGATCCCTGATTACTGGTGGGAGCGGAAGAATAGCAGCAAACTCTTTACCAATTCGGCCATGAAATCATAATCCAGCTTCTCCATGGTATCCGACGGCAAGTGATAGTGGGGGTTGCGGAAAAAGGCCGTGTCCGTAATCATCACGGCCGCATACCCTTTATCCCAGAAGGGCGCATGGTCGCTGAGCCTCACTGACGGTAGAATATATCCGCTCATGGGAACGCTCAGCTTGATCACCGGCAAGTTGGAATTTTGACGAAAGGCCTTGAATAGAGAATTTGTAAAGATTCGGGATCTGAAATTTCCAACAATACCGATATAGTTGCCTTCCTCGGGATATCCGAAAAACATCAAGGGAAACGGATAACTCTGGCAGCCCGGCTCGCGGCAAGCATATCCCACCATCTCCAAACAGATCATGCCGTCGATCTGTTCGTTTGCTTTGCGAGCCTTGGCAGCATACACCCGGCTCCCCATATGCCGCGTGCCGTAAACCGGCGGCTCTTCCAGCGCAAAAGAAACAAACTTTACGGCCACGTCCAGCTTTTCACGCCCTTTAAGCGCGGCTAACGCCCTGGCGGTCTCAAGCTGAACCGCAACGGCACTGGCATTGTCGTCGGCCCCCACCGTACCGGCAACCGAATCGTAGTGAGCACCCAGGATAAAATGTTTTGCAGGATTATCACTAAAAGAAATTTCCGCAATAATATTAGCTACCGTAAAATCATGAAATTGATAGGGCTGGCGCTGAACCGGCAGGCCGATCTTGCGATAAAAAGTCTCGATATATTCGGCCGTCCGCTCCAGATTTTTAGGTATATAGACACTGCGTTCGCCAATGGTCACCGTCAATTCACGCAGGTGCTCCTGCAATCTTTCAACAGTCTTTTCATTGTCAATCATGGCTCCCTCCCGGTCTTCGCAGTTGACAGGATGGACGTACAACGATAGCACAGCTACTACCATTAATACCATAAAACCTGCGGTGCGCATAATTATTCGCTTATAGTTGACCATGTATGGTACAATTGGCGATTGAAAACTAAATAAACATTCTTTATAATCAATAGCGAAGCTTCACTTATCCAGTATCCAGTATCCAGTATCCAGTATCCAGTATCCAGTAACCAGTAACCAGTAACCCGCAACCCGCAACCAGAAACATGGGAACATGCAATTACTGTAGCACAAGCAGACGGACCATTTCCAACACAATCGGCTATTGCGCCGACTGTATCAGGGATCATTTTGATGTGGTCTGGCCCCAAATCAAAAAGGTGCACGACCAAAGTCGAACCACTTACGGTCTGCCGATTGACCCTCCCCGTTCAAAAGACGGCCGCCAATGCGGACTCTGTTTTCATGACTGCCGAATTCCCGAAGGAGACACAGGCTTTTGCGGTCAGCGCCGCGTGAAAAACGGCCGCATGTGCGGCGGCCGGCCGCACGAGGGTAATCTTTACTACTACTTTGACCCTCTGCCCACCAACTGTGTGGGCGATTTTGTCTGCCCGGCGGGTACCGGCTGCGGACACCCCCAATATTCGGCTTCCAAAGGACCTGAAATCGGTTATCGCAATCTGGCGGTTTTTTACCATGCCTGTGCCTTTAACTGCCTGTACTGCCAGAACCATCAATTCAAGCAGCGCACATTTTCTACAAAAACGATCTCTGCCAAACAACTCGCTCTTGCCGCCGATAAAAAAACCACCTGCATCTGTTACTTTGGAGGCGACCCCACCCCTCAGATTATGCATGCTATCAAGGCCTCTAAAATCGCCATTAAAAATGCCCAAGGTGGTATCATGCGGATCTGTTGGGAAACCAACGGGTCCGTGCAGGAGCCATATCTTTCTATGATGACGAACCTGTCGCTCAAATCCGGCGGCCTGGTCAAGTTCGATCTGAAAGCCTGGAGCAAAGAGATTCATTATGCCCTTTGCGGCGTAACCAACGCCAAAACCCTTGAGAATTTTAAGGCACTGGCCCAACTTATCTACCAACGACCCCGGCCGCCGCTTTTGATCGCCAGCACCCTGCTGGTGCCGGGATACATCGACGAATCCGAAGTGGCCGGCATCGCCAAGTTCATCGCCGATCTTGACCCCAAAATTCCTTACAGCCTGCTGGCCTTTTACCCTCAATTTTACCTCAACGACCTGCCCACCACCGCAAAATCACACGCCCTGCGCTGCCGTGAAGTCGCCCTGGATGCCGGCCTCGCCAATGTCCACATCGGCAATATGCATTTACTCGCAAAAGACTATTGACCCGCACCTTTTACGAGCCGATATCACCTCAGAACTGGGGTCACCTATATATAACCTGTTATTATGCTGAGAAATACAAGGATAGACGTACCCGGACAAGACCCAAACGACCAAGAAGGTTATACAGAAATAGCCCGGCGGATATGTTCTTTTCTACGCGGGGAGTAAGGTAACAGAGCCTGATAAAGTTCTGATAGAGAGCATGAATGTCAGGGGTGTCGATGTAAATGCGATCGCCTTCGTGACGGAAACCCCATCTTTGTGCTAGTTTTCGGGCTATCTTGGGGCCGTCTCGCATGATCGCCTCTGCCCGGAAAGGGCCCTGGGGTGTGTAGGGCATTGTGGATTTATTGCCGAGGGATTTCACAGCTGCGGTTGCGAGGTCCCAGCGCCAGGATTCGGCATCAAAATTATCCGGTCCCGCGGTTTTATCGATGGGAAAAATGTGAGTACCGGGAATGGCTGTGCGGGCCTGGGCGCAGGCCGCAGGACATCCTGAAAAGAAAATGGGACGCAGGCCATAGGGGGCCAGCGATGCTGCAAAAAACTCCACCTCGGGCATCGGCTTGCCATTCACTTCCAGCCGCCGGATACGTGATGTGAAGGTGTGGGCCAGGAACCCTTTGGTGCCCGATGCAGCGTGCATGCCCAGAAACATAACTGCTTCGGCGCCCCGGGGGTCTCCAATACCGGGTACCGGGCCAAGCCGGTAGCCGGAAATAACCTTGGCCCTTGGGGCGATTCGTTCCGGTAAAATATTATACCCCGTCCGGTGAAAGTCATGAACGCTTACGCGCTGCACACCGGCATCAAAGAGGCCTGCGACCACACTACCGACATCTTCGGTCATCCCTATACAGGCTCTTCGCCAACCCCGGGTCATGAAAGAGGAATCGCTATAACTCCAGCAGCCCGAACTTCCTTCGATATCGGAAATGATTAAAATGTTTTTAAACTGCATAATAAAATCGTTTTACGATTTTATAAAACTCACGCAAAATTGCGGGATCTTCGCTACGCTGCGAAAAGCAACGGGTAATTCAAATTTCAAAAGTATCGAAAGTGGATCATAGAGAAATGGCGGCATGGTGTCAATTTAGAATGGGCACGAGTTAATTTTAGATAGTGCCCATCCATAAATAAATTTGAGCACTAAGCAGTTTCCAATTCATAAATGAGGGATTTTTTCGATGAGCAAGGCCGCACAAGGGTT
>JACNIG010000415.1 GCA_014383215.1 Candidatus Desulfatibia vada
TTTAAAGCAAAAACCATTTTACCCTATTTTACTCCAACTAATTTGGAGATGATCCTTATAATTTAACTTCGTGTCTTGGTGTCTTGGTGGCGAAAATATTTTGTTAGATAAATCCTTCGCAAATTTGATGCGATTTTGATAGATAGGTACCAAATGTGGAAATCTTTTAGCAACGAAAATTTTGTTTGACAATCTGTCGATTTCTCGGCTATAAGACGGCGGGATAGTAACCCGACTATGCAGGTCGAGAAAGCAAATTAATGCTTGAAAATGAACGAGGATAACAGAATCATGGAGAAGGAAAGATCGTTGCTAATACGGGCCGGCATCTCAACTGTAGTTGTCTTTTTGTTAATTTATACGGTGGGCGTTTTAAAGGTTGAAGCGCTTTCAAATCCTTCTGGACAATTTGCATCTTACCTGGCCAGACCCGATGTTATTACCATCGATACTTTGGCAGCATTCGGCAAACTTGAAAGGCCCCCGGTTCTATTTTTGCACGACCAACATACCGATGCTCTAAAAGAGCAAAATAAAGACTGCACGACCTGCCATCTATCTGAAAACGAACGCCTGTCTCCCAAACTAAAGCGGTTTGAGGATATTGGCAGCAAAGCGGTGATGGATATTTACCATAACAACTGCATTACATGCCATGCGGATATGCTTGCTGCAAGTGCAAAAGCCGGTCCTATTGTCTGTGCCGGCTGCCATCAGGAAAAACCGTTGATCATGTCTTCCAGGGCGCCCATGGGTTTAGACAAATCGCTTCATTATCGCCATTCCGCAGCCCACGAAAACAAGTGTGAGCGCTGTCACCACCAATATGACCAGGAGAACAAACAGCTAATTTATGCCAAAGACCAAGAGGGTACCTGCCGCTACTGCCACAAGCAAAAGACCGAAGTGGCGGAGTCGGAAAAGCGGATTTCCATGCGGCTGGCATCTCATTTGTCCTGTGTCGATTGTCACCGGCAGAACCTGGCCAAGGAGATGGCTGCCGGACCGGTCAGGTGCAGCGGTTGCCATGATCTTGAGCAGCAAAATAAGATCGCGAAAGTCGATCAGGTTCCCAGAATGAAGCGCAACCAGCCGGATGTTGTCTTGATTAAAACCAATGACAAGGAAGGGCTTAAAACCCGGATGTATCGTGTCCCCTTTAGCCATCAGGCCCACGAAGTCTATAATGATACCTGTCGGGAATGCCATCATGCTGATCTGAAATCATGTGCCGACTGCCATACTCTGGCCGGTTCCAAAGAAGGTAAATTCGTCCGGCTGGAACAGGCTATGCATCAATTGGGAACAACGCAGAGTTGTCAGGGCTGCCATGAGAAAAAGCAGCGCCGGCAGAATTGCGCGGGTTGCCATGCATTTTTGGCAAGAGACCGCAAGCAGGAGTCGTCTGCCTGCCTAAAATGCCATATGGCCCCGCCACCGGAAAGCACAGGGGTTTTATATCAGGACGGAGAGATGCAGCTGGCACGCATGATTCCTGAAATATGGCAGGCCACTTTCGGCATCAGCTATGATGTAAAAATACCTGAAAAGGTTGTTATTAAAGAGCTGACGGAACGCTTTGAGCCGGTTGAATTTGAGCACCGCAAAGTCTATGACTATATGGTTAAGAAGATTGAAGGCGACAAGCTGGCCGGGTATTTTCACCAGTCCGAGGCCACAATATGCCAGGGGTGTCATCATAACAGCCCTGTATCCGGGCAACCGCCACGGTGCGGCAGTTGCCATGGCAAGCCGTTTAATGAAAAGTATCTGCATGCACCGGGATTAAAAGGTGCCTATCATCGGCAATGTATGGGCTGCCACGTTGAAATGGGCATTAAAAAGCCTGCCAACGTGGAGTGCGCCGGTTGCCATATTGAAAAAAAACAGCAGTAAAGCCCCAATTGCGCTATGACGCTCAATTAGGGTAAGATCAGCGGCTTTATTTAATTTGAGGAGCTTCAAATGTCCATATCACGCAGAAAGTTTCTGGGGTGGATTGGTGCAGCCGGGTTGAGCACTGCCGTGGGCAGTTCTGCCGGGGCTGCTACAAATAAGCATTTTAAAGGGTATCCCGATAGCCTCGGCGTTCTATACGACAGTGGATTATGTATCGGATGCCGGGTTTGTGAAGACGAATGCAACAAAGTCAACAACCTGCCGCCGCCGGATAAGCCGTTTACAGACTTAGATGTGCTGGATGAAAAGCGGCGGACAACACCGCAAGCCTATACCGTAGTGAATCGGTATGCCGGTTCCAAAGGACCCCTGTATCGCAAGATTCAGTGCAACCACTGTCTGGAGCCGGCCTGTGCATCGGCATGCTTTGTAAAAGCATTTACGAAAACCAAGGAAGGTGCGGTGATATACGACCCTTCCGTCTGTGTGGGCTGCCGGTATTGCATGATCGCCTGTCCTTTTGAGATTCCCACCTATGAATACGACCGTGTCCTGGATCCGAAAGTGATGAAATGCACCATGTGCCATCCCCGGATTATCAAGGGTCTGCTTCCCGGCTGTGTAGCGGGATGCCCCACCGAAGCCCTTAGTTTTGGAAAACGAAAGAATCTGATCCGTGTTGCCCGGGAGCGGATTCGCAGATATCCGGATCGATATGTGGATCATATTTACGGCGAACACGAAATGGGCGGATCAAACTGGCTGTATCTGTCCGCTGTTCCCTTTAAAGAACTGGATATGCGCGAAGATCTGGGTGTTACGCCGGCACCGGCACTGACGGCCGGTGCCCTGGGATCCGTCCCCATGGTCATCGGTCTGTGGCCTGTTTTGCTTACCGGTGTTTATGCCATGACCAAACGGAGCGCGAAAGTCGCCCAGCAGGAGCAGGAGGCGACAGTTGCCGCTGTGTTGGAGCAAGCCGGTGAAGAAGCTCAAGCGAAGCTTTCAGAAGCACTGGCTAAAGCTGAAAAGGATAAAGAACAAGCCATTGATAAAGCAGTAAAGACAGCTCTTGAAGAAGCTGCCAAACCGGAAAGCGAGGAGGATTCCTGATGTCAGACGATGTCACGACCGCCGAAAAAACCTGGAAAACCCCTTTTAATATTATTGCGGGAATTATTTTAATCATAGGTTTTTTTATTACCATTTTGAGATTTACGGGAGGGTTGGCGACAGTAACCAATCTTTCTGACTACAACCCATGGGGGATATGGATCGGTTTTGACTTGCTGTGCGGTGTTGCCCTGGCTGCGGGGGGATTTGTGACCTCTGCGGCGGTTTATATTTTTGGAATGAAGCGCTACCATTCGGCGGTAAGGCCTGCGATTTTAACGGGATTTTTGGGATATGCCCTGGTGGCTCTTGCGATAAATTATGATGTGGGTCGGCCGTGGCGCCTGCCGTATCCCTTTGTAGTTCAGAGCGGAACCACGTCTGTGCTGTTCGAAGTGGGTCTATGTGTAATGCTGTATCTTACGGTGCTTTTTGTTGAATTTTCACCGGCCCCAATGGAATGGCTCGGATTTAAGAAAGCCCGCAACATCGTGGTTAAATTGACCCTGGTGTTGACCATTTTCGGAGTTATGCTGTCCACCATGCACCAGTCGTCTCTGGGGGCCCTTTTTCTGATTGTACCGTCCAAACTGCACCCACTGTGGTATTCACCTTATATACCGATTTACTTTTTTATCACCAGCATTATTGCCGGGCTTTCCATGGTCATTTTCGAAAGCTCACTTTCATACCGTTATTTTAAGCACAAGATGGATGCAACGCACTTGCAAGAGAAAAGTGATGTGGCCCTGGGATTTGCTAAAGCCGCTTCATATGTAATGGCGGGCTACTTTGTCCTTCAAGTTTTCGGGATATCCATGGAGAACAAATGGCATTATCTGGGAACCGGATACGGCCTCTGGTACCTTGTGGAGCTTTTAGGGTTTGTGGCCCTGCCGTGCTTCCTTTATGCTGTCGGGGTTCGGGAAAAAAACCTCAACCTGATAAAATGGACATCCGGGCTGGCCATTTTGGGGATTATTTTAAACCGGCTTAACGTCTGTCTGATTGCCTTTAACTGGCATCTGCCGTCGAGTGAGCGGTATGTCCCCCACTGGATGGAAATCGGAATTTCAGTTTTTATTGTTACCATCGGGGTTGTCGTGTTCAGATTTGTCGTCACCCGCATGCCGATATTGTATGAACACCCTGAATACAGAGAGGTACATTAAAAAAATGGACGGAATAATTTATACGCTTCAAGATTTTTTTCTGCACACCAAAAGTATCACCTACCTGCTGATGGCGCCGGCCTTACTTGGATTTGTCGGTTTCTGGATCTTTCTATCTAAAAACGATGAAGCAGAATAGGTCCGCCGCCACAATAAAAGGCTGGTAAGAATCTACGAAAAAAGGGAAAGAACCCCGCCCGTCGGCGGCCGTCGGCGGGGTTTTTTATTTCCATTACTCACCTGCAATTTGTTCCTTTTGCAGATATATGTAATAGGGGCCAAGCTCGGATCGGCAGACATATCAAAGGTTTTTGAAGTGATTGATATTTCTACCTATTTTTTGCAGATCACAGCCTCACCCAACCCTGCGATAAGATTCAAATAGCCGAGATTGGACCTCCGCAGGTGAACAATCGGATTGCGCACGAACGCCGAAAGCTATGGCTGGATTGATGTTTTTGAGAGGTTTATTGGGTGCATATACGGCAGTTTCGCCATAATTTTACGGAAATGCGAGAATTTAGGCTTGATATTTTACGGAAGCGTGAAATTACAAGCCATAAATTTCCCGGAGAAAGGCGAAATGATTCGCCGTAAGATACTTGGCAAACTTCTTGGCGAGATAGGTTGATGAACCGCACAGCGAGCGCATTCCCTGCAAGAAGCTTGATGGAGCGAAGCGGAAATCCCGTTCAGCGGGGCTGCAGGGTTCTTTAATAAATGAGGTTCTTCTCCAGGTTAGTTGGAGAAAGCCTGGTAAATTTTCAGCGTAAAGTATC
>JACNIG010000228.1 GCA_014383215.1 Candidatus Desulfatibia vada
TGCTCAACTGAATATGAAAAAGCAGAGCTTTTAAAGGCTCTGCTTTTGTCGTTTTTTTCTTTGCAGTTGCCATGGCATCCTCCCTTAATGGTCAAAACATTAGGAACATTACCTAACCCCTCAGTTTGGGAAATTATATTGCCTAAAATCATATATCTTGTGCTACGATTGTGATTAATCTACAATATGCAGTATGTTAAGCTTCTTATCCGTTGATTATTAAAAATTTTTGATAATCTGGATGCGGTTCCGATTAGAAATATTAAGCACCAATTATTAAATAGGTGAGCCTGTTCTTAATCCTCCATTGGCGATTACTTTTGCGATACGCAAAAATAAGATCTGAAAAATTCATATTTTGCTATGCGTATTGACAGATTTGTGCTACCAGGAAATCTTCATCATCATTTTCGAATAAAGGAAACTATTGGCTGACGACCAAGCCCCCATTTCTTATAGCGGCAGGGTTTTGTGCTTTTAAAGCTATTCATTAAACGCTCGGTTTATGAACACAATGAAGGGTAGCTAATGTCAAAGGAATATCCAGAGTGTCCTGTGTATAATCATGATAACTGTAAAGAGATTGACAACCCAAAGCTATGTGCTTTGGTCAGAGATGATAAGAAGTGTCTCAGGGAGTTGCGAAAGAAAGCAAAGAAGGAAAAGCCCGTAAGTACCTGATTCATGGTACAGCCCTAACCCTTCGGCAAGCGACCGGTTGATACCAATATCGGGATACTGGCAAGATATTTTGACTTTGGATCTGTTCACTCTGACCTTTAAGCTACTCTGCAAAAGGTTATCAATACATGAAGAAAATCAGACAGAAATGCATTATCCCAAGCGCGGCTTTCTCCGTACCAAAAAAGCTCATCAAGCAATACGACCACTTTCCTGAGAGATCTCCGAACGTCGGAGACCTCGTGTTTGGGGAAGTATGCTTCCTGGGGTATCACAAAACGATCGAGAGTGCGTCCGCACGGATACACACGATTCATGATCGAACCCGAGCCGTGTTTGTGTTCGGCAACAGATACGCGCCAGACCACTTTGAAGGACTTGTTCCCGAGACCATTGGCGATACCGTCGACTTGCTCGCCCGCAGCGGACTGGTTGGTGAGATGAAGTGCAAGAACGAGCTGATCAGCTCTCCCACAAAGTTGCGCATGCTTGGCTATATTTGCGATAGCACCGGCGCAGTGGTCAACTCGCGAGATTATGGTTTGATCAAACCCAAAAAGGCGGTGCGCAACACGCCGGGTGCCAAGGTGATCCTTTGCATCGGAACGAGCATGAATTCCGGCAAGAGCTATGCTGCGGCTGCCTGCTGTTACGCTCTATCGTCCGCTGGAAAGACGGTACGGGCTGCCAAGGTCACCGGTACAGCCAGCCTCAAAGACATCCTTCTAATGGAAGATAGTGGCGCTCAACATGTCGCTGACTTCTCCTATTTCGGTTTCCCCTCAACCTACATGTTGGAACGTGGGGATCTCATGCGGATTTTCAATGCCGTTGACATGAAGTATGGGAACAATCCCAGGAACTATCTCGTCATAGAGTTCGCAGATGGTATCTTCCAGCGCGAGACTACGATGCTGCTTCAAGAACCCGAGGTGCGCTCCCGTATCCATAAATTGGTTTTCTGCGCTGCCAATTCAGCAGGGGTTGTGGGAGGGCTCCAAGTCCTAAAGGAATCCTTCGATCTGAGTCCTTGTGCGATTTCCGGATTGTGCTCAAGTTCTCCGCTGGCCATGCGTGAGATTGCGGAGTTTACTGATATACCTATTCTGAGGAGCATGAAGAGGGATTTCAGAGAAATCTATGAACTCATAAGGTAAAAGAGCCGAACCAGGCAAATGCAGTCGGCCGCTAATCGCACCGGCTGATTTGCAACGTTATCCACACTTTCGTTATCTGCTAATTCCTTAGGAATGATGTTGATGTATTGATTTTCTTTTGGTATCTTAAATTTAGTGAAAAAACCACGGGAGAATTGAAAGGAACCTTTTACCCTTAATTTTTGTGATTCTTAATAGCCAACAAAACAGATAGAGCTGTGAAAGATCTGACCAAACACATAGTACAGGCATTGGTTGACCATCCTGAACAGGTAGCTATTTCAGAAGTAGAGGGTAAACAGAGCACGGTATTAGAGATTAAAGTGGCTAAAGAAGATATTGGGAAGATAATCGGAAAGCAGGGCCGAACCGCTCAAGCCATACGAACCATATTAAATGCTGCTTCTGCCAAAGCAAAGAAACGCACAATCATGGAAATTATAAAATAGTGCAATATTGCCTCCTCCCGGTAAAATGGCAGCCTTGCTGCTTAACTTAAAAGCATAAATCTATGCCCAAGAAATATCCTGAATGTCCGCTTGTTAATCACTCAAATTATAGAGAGCTTCACAGCCCCAAACTTTGTGCCATCGACAAGAAGGATAAAAAGGGGAAGAAAGAAGGCAAAATCAATATATCATACGGTCGATCAATAAAGGCCTGTCTTTTTTGGCTGCCGGTTTCGTTCTGAAGGAAAGATCCACTTTTCAAAAGTGGCGACCTGAAGTTTGAAACAATGAAAATTTATTTAAAAGGGGGACGTCACTATGGCTAATGGTACTGTAAAGTGGTTTAGCAATAAAAAGGGCTATGGCTTCATTGAGCAGGAAGATGGACCGGATGTATTTGTACATCATTCAGGTATCAATTCAGATGGTTTTAAATCCCTCAATGAGGGCGATCAAGTTACCTTTGACATAGAGCAAGGGGAAAAAGGTCCTGCCGCTGTAAATGTCACTGTAGATTAGATCATGGTTCCGAGGAAAAAAGGGCATTCCATGGATTTGTGATGGAGTGCCCTTAGCATTTTGATGCCAAGATCAGATAAACAAATTTAACCTATAAATTTTCTGTAATTAGAAGGAGATCAGAATGAATATCTACGTAGGTAATCTATCGTATGAGGTGACCGAAGAGGATTTAAAAGAGGCTTTTGAGGTCTTTGGAGAGGTCGACACCGTCAAGGTTATAAAAGACAATTACACTGGCAGATCAAAAGGATTTGGATTTGTGGAGATGTCCGTTAAAGCTGAAGCACAGTCTGCAATCGAAGGTTTGAATGGGAAGGAGCTGAAAGGGCGAAGCCTTAATGTCAATGAGGCCCGCCCTCGCCCTGAAGGCCGCCGAGGTGACGCAAGATCCGGAGGACCACCAAGGCGCGGCGGACCAAGGCATGGCGGAGGAAGGAAGGGTGGAGGACGACAGAGCGGAGGACAACGCCTTTAGTTAACGGCAACCGGGCATAAGAATCGGAGCAATCATCAGCAAGATATAAATAACATCTAACAACGGCTTGAAATTGGGCGGAGGCAGAGGAAATCTTTAAAAAGGGAATGAATATAGCCTCAGCAATGTAATGTAATATTTTTTAAAGGAAGGAGATAAAACATGAACAAAAAAGATTTAATCAACGAAGTTGCCAAGGTTGTAAAAACCAAAAAGGATGCTCAGGCAGTCGTGGACTGTGTTCTTTCAAGCATTACCAAGGCATTAGAGAATGGAGACTCTGTATCATTGGTTGGATTCGGCACATTCAAGGTGGCGAAAAGAAAAGCTCGTAAAGGCAGAAATCCTCAGACAGGAGAAGAGATAGATATTGCGGCAAGTAAGGTGCCAAAGTTTGTTGCAGGAAAGGCTTTGAAGGAAGCTGTGAAATAATTATTTGTTCGTAGGTAAGCTCCATAGGCAGGGTCAGCGATGGCCCTGCTTCTTATATTGAAAAATCCCATATATTGAAATTCCATAACCCTGCTGAATCTGTTGATTGCCTTGATGCATGCAAAATTATAGCCCTAAAATTTGCGTGAATCGGAACCGTTATCATCTATTGACTCGATTTTTTCTCCGGTGTACCTATAGGTATCTTGAATCTTCAGACAACCTTCCAGACCCAATATATTGAAACAGACCTCAGTTCCCAAAATTTAGGACTATTGTTTGTATTTCTTGCAGATTTTGTGATAGGTATTCCGAAGTGGCAAGTAATGTAAGTATTAGCAGTAAAGGAGAGCATAATGAGGCATTATCGTTTCTTTGCATTATCGTTTATGGTGATCTTTGTTTTAAATTTTCCCCATATGGCGCAAGCCGATAGCTATTCTAATACGATAGAAGTATTTAAAAAATCCCCTGCGGTACAACCTTTTTTCAAGAATGCCTATGGCTATGCGATTTTCCCAACGGTTGGAAAAGGTGGTATCGGTATTGGGGGAGCCTACGGCAAAGGGCAGGTGTATCGGAAAGGCAATATCACCGGAACAGCTTCCTTGGTAAAAGTGACCATCGGCTTTCAGCTCGGCGGCCAGGCGTTTAGCGAGGTTATATTTTTTAAGGACAAACGCGCTTACAATGAATTCACTAGCGGCAGCTTCGAGTTTGATGCCGCCGCGTCAGCCGTCGCTATTACCGCCGGAGCCCAGGCACAAGCGGGAACCGCAGGCTCTTCTGCCGGCGCAAGTGCAGGGTCGGATACAGGGGCACAGGCAAAAACGGGCTATAGAAAAGGAATGGCCATATTCGTACACGTAAAAGGCGGCCTTATGTACGAAGCAGCCATCGGTGGCCAAAAGTTCAGCTTTAAACCCAAGTAATGTACAACGGTAGTCATCCCGATTGTTGAAACCAAATAACGCCCGAATTTAAAAGATTGGGGATAGGACTTCAAAGCCGGTTTATTTCGGCGGCAGCGAGATGTCCAAGTATTTCATTGCAAAAGATGGGGTTTTGTCCTTCAGAAGGAATGTCTTCATGGTTCTGGGCAAAAAGGAGCGGTAAGCTGTTTTCGCATCCGGCTAGGGAGACTTCGATATTTTCAAGTACACGCATTCCAGATTATGATGACAAAAGAAGAAAAAGAAAAACTCGAGAATCATATCAAAGAGAATATCGAGA
>JACNIG010000108.1 GCA_014383215.1 Candidatus Desulfatibia vada
TGTTATTATAGTCGGTTATCGTGGTCCGACCCCAGATGACCATTGTGCAAGATAATGCACAATAGTCAAGACTAAAATGCAATTTGCTGCGTTTTGGTCTTTTTTTATTTTGCCCTGAAAAACCTGGTCCTATGGGCCATGCCTGTTCCGCACTGCGGGGGATTCTTTACACATGGATAAGCCGGCGACTTTTTGAACATTTCGCCTGTCGGGATTACCGCTATGCCTAAACCCTTTGCAACGGGGCTGCGGAGGTAGGAATTTACTTGACAAAAATTAGCTCGGTATATACAAAACGCAAGTTATTTATTCCGTACCGGAATAGCTTGATTTGCGTGTTATTAAGTGGGATCCGCTAGGTTTTCACAAGATGAAACCATCAATTACAGCTTGACGGAGTTTTCATGAGTACATCAGATGATAATGTTAGACAGATATCCCCAGAAGCTGCCGGCGATGATGCAGCAGCGTCATCCTCGAAAATAAAGCACAAAGAACAGGGTAACGGGTCCGGTGGACCCGTTACCCTGTTCTTTATATTAGGACTTGCGGTCAGTCTGATTCTGGGATGGGTCATTGCACCGGAGATGCTCTATTCGCAAAAAAAACAACCGATAGATTATAATCATGCGCTGCATGTAGCCGAAGTCAAGGACGGATGTGAAAGCTGTCATTTTTTCCGGGCAGACGGCACCTTTTCCGGAGTCCCCAAACTGGAACTGTGTGTTGATTGTCATGAAGAGGTTCAGGGAGAAGACCCCAACGAGATCAAATTTGTCGAAGAGTATGTTGTTAAAGAGAGAGAGGTCCCGTGGCTGATATACTCTAAGCAGCCTGACTGCGTATTCTTTTCCCATGCCGCCCACATCAAGGGTGCCCAGATGGATTGCGTCACCTGCCACGGTCATATCGGCGAGTCCGAAACTTCCAGGGTCTATGAGGAGAACCGGATTACCGGTTACAGCCGGGACATCTGGGGAAAAAACATTGCCGGTTTCAAGAAGAACAGCTGGGATCGGATGAAAATGGATGATTGTGCTGAATGCCACCAAAAAGAGTTCACGGTTCAAAGAACAGACGTTAAAACACCCATAAACAGGCTGTTAGATAATTTTATAGCCGTATCCTTTCCGGGCATGGAAGCGCCCGCCGGTATCGGTGACAGCGTTCAGACGCAAAGAGATGCTTGTTTTGTATGCCATAAATAATACAATCGCGAAGCGATTTTATAAGGGGTAGAATCGATGAAAATTGGCAGAAGAAGTTTCTTGTCGTTTCTAATAGGCGGTGCAGCAGGGACAGCCCTCTCGCCAATGCCATTGAAGTTGACGGATGACAGTGCAATATGGACCCAGATGTGGCCCTGGACGCCGGTGCCGGAAGATGGAGAAATCAGCCATGTAAATTCGACCTGCACGCTCTGTCCCGGACATTGTGGTATTACGGTTCGCAAAATAAATGACCGTGCCATTAAGATAGAGGGGATGAAAGGCCACCCCGTAAATGACGGCGGCATATGCCTTCTCGGTGTATCAGGTTTGCAGTTGCTTTACGGTCCCACCAGAGTGCAGACTCCCTTAAAAAGAGTGGGAGCAAGGGGTGCCGGACGCTGGGAGAAAATTTCCTGGGACGCAGCTGTGTCAGAGGTCGTCAAGCAACTTGGTGATCTGAGAGCAGAAGGAAAATCCCACTCGGTTGGATTGATAACAGGTTCGGACCGCGGAACAGTGCCGCAGCTTTTTGCCAGATTTATGACCGCATACGGTTCACCCAATGTAATGCGGACACCATCGATGCTGGATTCTTATGAACTTACCCTGCAACTGATGCACGGATCCAGGGCACTTCCCGGATTCGATTTTGAAAATGCCGACTTTATTCTTAGCTTCGGCAGCGGGATCATCGACGGCTGGGGGTCACCGGTTAGAATGTTCAAGGCCTTTTCCGGTTGGCGCAGCAACCACGGAAAGGTTGTTCAGATTGAGCCGCGCCTTTCCCGTACCGCCGCCAAATCAGATCGATGGATTCCTGTAAAACCGGGGACCGAAGGGGTTCTGGCCCTGGGGCTCGCCCATGTGATTATTAAGGAGGCATTATACAGCTCTGATTTTATAGACAATTATTCTGTCGGGTTTGAGGACTTACAGCGGCTGGTGCTTGATAAATACAGCCCTGATAATGTCGCCGCGATGACTGCAATCGATCAGAAAGATATCGTCATGCTGGCACGGGACTTTGCCGCAGCTTCAAAGCCTCTGGCAATTTGCGGACGCGGCCGGGGATCTGTTTCCGGCAGCCTTGATGAATTTATGGCCGTCCACGCCTTAAACGCCCTGGTCGGCAATATCAACAAAAAGGGCGGGGTCCGGGCTGTTTCCGAAATTGATTATATCAATTGGCCGGAGGTTCAAATGGATGCCGTCGCTGCCGCCGGTATGCAGCGTGAACGCCTGGATGGCGCCGGAAGCACAAAGTATCCTGATACTCGCTCTCTCTTAAATAGATTGCCCGCCGCCATCGGTTCGAAAGAAGAATCTTCCCTGGCGGCGCTTTTGGTTACAGGTGCCAATCCTTTGTATGCCATGCCGGGCAGCACGGCTGTCAAAAAGGCCATGGCCGGTATTCCGTTTGTGGTAAGTTTTTCTTCTTACATGGATGAAACCGCTCAAAACGCCGACCTTATCCTTCCGAATCATACTTACCTTGAACGCTTTGAAGATGTACCGACGCCGTTTGGATTGCAGCAACCTGTTACCAGCCTTGCCAGACCGGCGGTAGAACCCCAGTTTAACACCCGACATGCTGGTGATGTAGTTATACGCATTGCCAAAGCACTGGGGGGCAGCATTGCCGCCGCTTTTCCCTGGGATGGCTATCAGACCTGCCTTAAAAAGACTTTAGGCAATAAGTGGGAGACCTTAATGACCAAAGGTTTCCGGTTAGACGATAATGACGGGGCACCCGCCGGGCAAATGACGTTTGATACACCTTCCGGAAAATTTGCGTTTGCCAATAAAGAGACCGGCCGGGTGCCGCAATTTGCTCCGATAAAGATTGAGGGCGACGAAAAACTGTACCCTCTGGTATTAGTGCCCTATGATTCCTTCAGACTTGCCGGCGGTTATATCGGTAATCCGCCGTTTGCCGTCAAGACGGTTGAAGATACCGTTCTCAAAGGCAAAGATGTTTTTGTTGAACTTAATCCGGAAACCGCCAGAGCATTACGTCTGCGCGAGGGCCAACATGCAATTCTAAGCACTCCCAGAGGCCAGGCCAAGGTCAAAGTACATTGGTTTGACGGCATCAGGCCCGGCGTTGTTGCTCTGCCGAGAGGACTGGGCCATACAGCCTATGATAAATATCTGGCAGAAAAGGGTGTAAATTTCAATGAGCTCATCGGTCCGGTAGAGGATCCCGGGACCGGTTGCGATGCGGCCTGGGGGATAATGGCAAAGCTTAGTAAAGCATAATAATTGATAATTGATAATTGATGATTGATGATTGACGATTAAGACAGCGACCATTATTAAATCTTCAATAGAAAATCGTCAATTTGAAGAGGTTTCGATGAAAAAAGCCAAAAAATATGGAATGGTCATTGACTTGGATAAGTGTACGGGCTGTGGCTCTTGTATGGCGGCTTGTATGGCTGAGAACAATGTCCCTTTCAGAGAGGATGAATCCGATAAACTGCTCAGCATAACGTGGATGCGGGTTTATAAATTGACAAACGGAAAACCCTTTCCGGAAACGGATGTCTGCTATCTTCCAAGACCCTGCATGCACTGCGAGGGGCAGCATGAGGGGCATTCGCCCTGCGTATCGGTTTGTCCGGCGACCGCCACGGATTACAGCATGAAAACCGGAATCGTCAGCCAGATTTATACCCGCTGTTTCGGATGTCGTTATTGTATGGCGTCCTGCCCCTATCATGCCCGTTATTTTAACTGGTGGGATCCGGTTTGGCCCGATGGTATGGAAAAATACTTAAACCCCAAAGTTTCACCCCGGATGCGCGGGGTTGTCGAAAAATGCAGTTTTTGTTTTCATCGGTATCAGCTGGCCAAAGAGAAAGCGTATATTCAAGGCCGGCGCGAACTTGCAGAAGATGAATATCAAACTTCATGTACCCAGGCATGTCCTGCCGGAGCGATTACATTCGGGGATCTGAACAATCACAAACATGCTGTTTATAAGGATAAAAAGAACCCCAACGCTTTCCGGCTGCTGGAAAGACTGGGAACCAACCCCAAGGTCTATTATATCTCGAGCCGCGCGTGGGTAAGGCGGGCTGGTGACAATTATTTGAAAAATGAGGCAAAACCCGCAAAGGCCGTACAACACGGCTAACCGAAGATACTGTAATGGAGCATATAACGTATGGATTCTGCATTAATACCCAAAGGAGTTAAGCGTGCCCCGTTGTGGCAGTTTATTCTGTTCGTCGGCGTTGTCGGTACTGTCGTGCTGTGGGGCGTTTATGCCATGCTGTTGTGCTGGTTTAAAGGTCTTAACCAGACCAACATGAACGATGCTTACGGGTTCGCCCTGTGGATCTGGGCCGACCTGGCGGTGATTGCAGTGGGCGGCGGCGCTTTTTTCAGCGGCTTATTGAGATATATCTTCGGCAAAGAAGTATTAAAGAGTATCATCAATTATGCCGTGCTGATCGGTTTTATCTGCTACAGTTCGGCTCTGCTCATTCTGGCCATCGATATCGGGCAGCCTTTAAGAGGCTGGTTTATCTTCTGGCACGCCAATGTTCATTCTATGCTGACCGAAGTGGCTTTCTGTCTTTCAGCCTATTTCTGTGTTTTGACCATCGAATATATTCCGCTGATCCTTGAAAACCGCCAGATCGACAAGGTACCGTTTTTCCACAAACTGGGCCACAACATGCACGAAATCATGGCGGTATTTGCAGCAACCGGGGCGTTTCTTTCTTTTTTCCACCAGGGGTCTTTAGGCGGTGTCGCCGGAGTCCTTTACGGGCGACCGTTTGGTTTTCGGGAAGGTCTTTTTATCTGGCCCTGGACCTTTTTTCTCTACACATGGTCGGCGGCGGCCTGCGGGCCTTGTTTTACCATCCTGGTTACCAAGATCACAGAAAAAGTTACCCGTAAAAAGCTGGTAAAAGATGATGCCATCGAGTTTTTAGCCAAAGTTTCAGGATGGATGATTCTGGCGTACATTACTGCCAAGACCGTCGATACCTGGTACTGGGCGACCGTGACCGCACCGTCCAAAGGATTTGCATTGATGGATTTTTATTCCAACAACCCCTTCTATGGTATCTGGATTCTTATTGTTGAAATCGTGGTCTGCGGCTTTTTCCCCGCGTTTATTCTGATTACCGCCAAGGGGCGTAAAAACAACAAGGCACTGTGGACTGCGGTTATCCTGGCTGTTGTAGGGGTTTGTCTTAACCGCTGGGTAATGGTGCTGCAGGTTTTAGCGGTGCCGGTTCTGACTTTTGAAAACTGGGTCATGTATATCCCCAGTTGGCAGGAGATTGCCACCACTATCCTGCCGGTGGCCTACGGTATTATCCTGATCGCGGTGTCATACCGCTATTTGCCGGTATTTCCTCATGAAGCAGAACTTAATCCGTTGGAATCATCGACTGCTCCGGATCCGGAACCGGAATCAGCAGCAGTCGAACTACCGGTTGAACCGGGACAGGGATTGACACCGGCAGAAGCGTAAATATTACATTAATGGTGTTTTTTTCATTTTGTAGAAAAAATTTATAAAGTGAAGAATCGAGCCAATAACGATAGTGGTTTTCCCGTTTGCCGGTTCGCCCGTTATGCCGGATTAAGTCTTTACGGGCAAAACGGGCTAACGGGTCACCGGCTAACCCTTTAGCTTTTTATGATATGCCCTTAGTTTTCAAAAGTCTTAGCTTTTTTAAATTGGTTTCGGCTTTTGCGGTTTAGGAGAATAAATTATGTTTCCGTTTAGTTTTGAATGGATCTGGGATATGGGCCATGTGGTTTTTATGGGGGGGCTGTGGTATGCACTTACTATCATCGGTCTCGGAATGACATACTGTATCATCAAGGCCGCTCTCGACACTCTTAAGGGCAACGGCGATCATCACCACTAAGATTCGGAATTTGTTTAGATTAAAAGCGCTTGTCTCGCCAAACCGTCGAGGGAGCGCTTTTTTGTTTGACAGGACCAATAGGATTTGATGGACTGTATCGATGGATAAAATCGTTATTGACGGCGGCCGTCCCCTCAAAGGCCGGGTGAGGATCAGCGGTGCCAAAAATGCCGCGCTTCCCATACTTATTTCCGCCCTCCTTACCGAGGGTTGGAACACCTATACCAATGTTCCCAATCTTAAAGACATCCAAAGCACACTGCATTTGCTGACAAACTTAGGGGCACGGATAGAAATTGACAAAGATACGGTTCGAATCGATGCCGGCGGTCTTTGCAAGCATGAAGCCCCCTATGATCTAGTCAGGAAGATGCGGGCGTCTGTTCTGGTTTTGGGCCCGCTTTTGGCCAGACTTAAAAAGGCGCGGGTTTCTTTGCCCGGGGGCTGCGCCATCGGTGCGCGTCCTATTAATTTGCATCTTCGAGGTCTGGCTCGCTTAGGCGCTTCGATTGAGCTAAAACACGGCTACGTTGAAGCTTCCGCCGAGAGCCTGAAGGGAAACGAAATTTATTTTGACATCGCCACCGTTACCGGGACCGAAAACCTTATGATGGCGGCTGTTCTGGCAGAGGGAACGACCGTACTGAGGAATGCTGCCCGTGAGCCGGAAATCGTTGCCTTTGCAGATGTATTGAATCAAATGGGTGCTAAAATAGAAGGTGCCGGCACTTCCATTATTACCGTACAGGGAGTCTCTGAGCTGAAACCGGTCTCGGTTAAAATTATACCTGACAGGATTGAAGCCGGTACTTTTATGGTTGCGGCGGCCTTGACCAAAGGTGATGTGACGCTGACCGATTGCGAGCCGGGTGATCTTGAAGCGGTTATGCATAAATTGAAATTAACAGGTGCCGCCATCAAGGTTGAGGATAAGTGTATCAGGGTTGTAGGAACCGATCAGATCGCCAGCGTCGACGTCAAGACCCTGCCGTATCCGGGATTTCCCACCGACATGCAAGCCCAGTTTATGGTGCTGATGTCGGTTGCCGGCGGGCTCAGCATTATTTCTGAAACCATTTTTGAAAACCGTTTCATCCATGTCAGCGAACTCCAGCGCATGGGGGCTGATATTACCATCTCCGGAGATACCGCTCTGGTAAAAGGAATTCCGCATCTGTCCGGCGCACCCGTTATGGCTACCGACCTCAGGGCCAGCGCCTCGCTGGTTCTGGCCGGCCTGATTGCCCGCAACACCACCGAAGTCCATCGCGTCTATCATCTGGACCGCGGATATGAAGCCCTTGAAAATAAATTTGCCCGGTTGGGGGCCGCGATTAAGCGAGTAAAAGTCTAGCCCTAATTTTTCGTGAATAATGCTGGTTAGGGGCAATTTGAACATTCGGTTTCGAGCCGATATCCATCAGCATCTGCCCAGCTTCTGGCAGCGTCCATCAGTTTCGGGTGGCCGCAGTCAAAGTAGGCCTGGGCGATCATACTGTTTCCGCTTTTTTCCAAAATATCGATCAGCTTCAGGATACCCTCGTCGCCACCAAGTTCCATCAAGGCATAAACTCCATATTCGATTGAGCTTTTGTTGAACGACAGCACATCATCAGACAGGACTTCTTGGGTCAGTTCCCATTCTTTAGACAAGAGCTCTTTCTGCCCTTTGGCTATTTGATAATGTGTGCGTTCAGACGGTGTCCCGGGTTTCCAGTTAAAGTTGTCGAGAGCCTGGGCGGCACTGTGCCTAATATTCCAATCAGTCAAAGCCCCTAGCAGGGAAGGGATGGCCTGCTTATCGCCTATCCGGCCTAAAACTATTGCTGCTTGGCTGCGCACCGCCTCTGATTCGTGTTGCAGTCCGGCAATCAAAGGCCAAACAGCCGGCGCACCAATTTTATGCAGCACTTGGGCGGCGAGATTTTGTACATGCGAGTCCTTTTTGTCAAACATAGCAATCAGAGCATTGATATAAACATCAAGTATAACTGCGTTTTCATCGCTCTGCAATATGTCGGCCAGTTTGAAGATGATCTTATCTTTACCCAATTCAATACAGGCATAAACTCCATATTCGATTGACCTTTTGTCGCCCAACAGTACATCATCAAGCAGGATTTGTTGGGTCAGCTCCCCTTCTTTAGACAAGAGCTCCTTCTGTCCTTTGGCTACTTGATAATGTATGCGGTCAGCAGGGGTTTTGGGTTTCCAATGTAAGTGATCGAGGGCTAAGGCGGCACTGTAGCGAATATCCCAATCAGTCAAAACCCCCACCAGGGAAGGGATGGCCTGCTTATTTCCTATCTTACCTAAAAGGGTTGCTGCTTTATTGCGCACCCAAACCGATTCATGATCCAGCCTAACAGCCAAGGATCCAACCGCCGGAGCACCAATTTTAACCAATATCTCTGCTGCCGCATTATTTATCTCCGGGTCTTCGTTCTCCCAGGAAACAATCAGCGGCTCGACCGCCGGAGCTCCGATGTTTACTAATACTTCAGCGGCCATATTTTGTATCTCCGGATTGTCGGCATTGAGCATAGAGATCAAAGGCAAAACAGCTGGAACACTAATTTTTTCAAGTGTTGCAGCTGCAGAGTTTTTTAAATCCTGATCATCATTATCAAGAACAGCGATCAAAGGCTCGATCGCCTCGGCACCGATTTTTATCAGCGCCTTAGTTGCCGAATCTTTCAAATCTGCGTCTTTATCCGTCAGTTTCAAAATCAGAGGTTGGGCGGCTCTCCCATCACCGATCAGGCCCAGTGCCGCCATCGCTGACATCTGCACCGCTGCACGTTGATCATTTATCAGAGCGATCAAAGGCTCGACCGCTCTTCTATCCTTGATTCTACCTAAAAACCCTGCTGCCAGACACACATTATCCGCGTTGTTTTCATCTAGTTTGGCAATCAAGGTCTCGACGGCGGCAGGGCCGATTTCTACAAGCAGTGATGCTGCTGATATTCGTATTGCTCTGGAATTATCATCGAGCCCCAAAACGAGAGCCTGGGCAGCCAAATTACCGCCTATTTTACCAAGCGCTTTGACGGTTTCCAGCCGCACTACTTCCGATTCATGATTCAGCGAAACTGCCAGCGGTTCTACGGCCCGCTGATCTTCTATCCGGCCAAGCACGGCAGCCGCTCTCCAGACAACCTCCGAATCGTTGTCTTTAAGTGCTGCAATCAAGGGTTCAATGGAATGGGGACGGTAAATAAACAGAGTCTTGGCCGCTTCATACTGTACAACCTGATTTTCATCCTTGAAAACATTAATCAACAGAGGAATTACTTGTTGATCACGTAATAGGCCGAAGGCAGTATCGGCTTCCTGTTCCAGTGGGCTTAACAAGGGAACTGCGATGAATTCCTCGATGACATAGGGGTTGTATATCAATGGTGCTTTGGCTGTTTGATACTGTATAACCTGACTTTCATCTTTCAAAACAGCAATGCGCGGCGAAACCGCCTTGGGATCACCAATCAGGCCCAACGCAGCAGCGGCTGCCATGCGTACCTTGTCTGATGTGTGCTCCAGCAAGCCCATTAGCGGTTCGGTTGCATGCCTGTCACCGATTTTGCCAAGAACTGCTACTGCTCTTTGCACGAAATTCGAATCGTTGTCGTTTAGCGCGGCAATTAAGGGCTCAACAGTTGGTTGATCGAACTTTATCAAGGCCTCCGCCGCTTTATGCCGCACAAGGGGGTCCTCTGTCCGAAGCGCGGCAATCAGGGGGGGAATCGCCCGTTTGTCGCCGATTTGGGCCAGCCCTTCGATGGCTCTGCTCACCACATTTTGATCATTATCCTGCAGCGCTGCAATCAAAGGCTCAACCACCTGTGTATCATTGATGCCGGCCAGCGCTCCAGTCGCCAGATAACGCACGGAAGGATTCGGATCTTGTATCTTGCGCTTTTCTTTTGCCAGTTTTGATCCGCATCCAAAAGCGATGCCCAGGCAAAACGAAATCAGCAGAATTGCATGCAATGTGATCTTGCGGTAATGGGAAAAATGAAATCTATTCAATGTGTTCTCTACCCTATAGCGGGAATATTAATAAAATCGCTTGAAAGCAAACACTTGACCCCTCTTCTCCAACTAAATTGGAGAAGAACCTTAAATATGATCAAACTAACAGATAAATGAAGCCTAAGTCAATTTTGTAGCGCTTTTTCAAAAAATATATGATAAGAGCTTACTTTTTAAAGCTAAGTATATCACAAAATATAACTTGTGATTTAAATCCGGTCCAACATCATTTTTTACAGATCCATGTGTATTAGTTCAAGCATTTAAAGGGCAGACTCATGATAATAAAAAAGTATTTAGGCCAAACTCTGGCTGATATGGGATTTATTACCACGCAGCAGCTCGATGAAGCACTACAAAGACAAAAACAAATAATGAAAGAAAAAGCATCGCCCGAGAGGTTGCAAAGGGACAGATTAGTCACGGAAGCACGACTTGCTATAGAAACAGATACGGCCCCATTGCTGGGGCATATATTGAATGATATGGGATTTGTTACAAAGGGACAACTTGAGCAAGCCCTGCAAGAACAGGACAAAACGTTTCAAGCCTATATGTCATTGGAAAACGAGAAATTTGGAATCGCGGTTGAGATAGGCGCCCTTGTAAATTCCACTTTTAGTCTTGCTGAAGTTTTACATCTTATCATGATGCATGCAAACCGTGTAACTAACTCCGTTGCAAGCACACTGATGCTGGTTGATGAAACAACAGGAGAATTAGTGTTCAGTGTTCCCACAGGACCTAAAGAAGACAAATTGATTGATATTCGCATTCCATCTGGTGAAGGCATCGCAGGTTGGGTTGTGGAACATGAGAAGCCCGCATTGGTCCCTAATGTCAAAGAGGATGCAAGGTTTTATCCAAAAGTAGATGAAATAAGCGGGTTTGAAACAAAATCCATGCTTTGCGTCCCGCTGAAAGCAAAAACAAAATTGATAGGAGTCTTAGAAGTTATCAACAAAGTTGATGGGACATTTTTTACAAAGGAAGATGAACTGCTTTTGAGCATGTTTGGATATCAAGCCGCCGTGGCGATCGAAAATGCCAGACTCTACGGCGAATTAATGGATCAACTTAAAGAGAGCAAGCGAGCTAAAGATGCGCTCAGGGAGAGCGAGGAAAAAACACGTGCCCTCTTGAACGCCATTAATGATATAGCTCTGCTTCTTGATACTGATGGAACAGTTCTCGACTCGAACGCCATAGCCCTGCAAAGACTCGGCAAGAGTGCCGATAAACTTGTTGGTAAGTGCATTTATGATTTCTTCCCGCCTCCACTGGCCGAGCCAACAAAAAATGCAGTCAGCGAGGTCATCAGAACTGGTAAACCTTTTTGCATGGAGTTTGAGCAAGAGAGTAGAATTTATGACAGCCAAGTATATCCGATCTGCGATGCTCAGGGAAAAGCAATTCAAATAGGTGTTATCTCATCAGATATTACAGAAAGACGCAGTATGGAAGCACAGCTCCGCCAGACCCATAAAATGGAAGCCATAGGGACTTTGGCAGGGGGTATTGCTCATGATTTCAATAATATCCTTGGAATTATTCTCGGTAATACAGAACTTGCAATGGATGACGTGCCGGAATGGAATCCGGCATGTCTAAATTTAGAAGAAATAAGAATTGCCGGCATTAGGGCAAGAGATGTAGTACGGCAGCTTCTCAGTTTTGCCCACAAAACAGATCAGGAACGCAAGCCGGTAATAATCAATTCTATCATAATTGACGTTTTGAAATTATTGCGATTTTCAATTCCTGCAAATATCGAGATTCGTCACAATCTTCCAAAAGGACCAGAAGTAATCCTTGCTGACCCGACCCAACTCAATCAGATAATGATTAATTTATTCACCAATGCTGCGCATGCTATGGAGAAAGACGGCGGTATTCTCGAAATAAATATGGAGAGTGTAAATCTGACGGCATCAACAGCTCAATTCCGTGATCTGTCTCCTGGTCCATATGTCAAACTGAGCGTGAGTGATACAGGAGCTGGTATTGGTCCTGAAATTAAAAATAGAATTTTTGACCCCTATTTTACCACCAAGGAAGTCGGTAAGGGGTCGGGGATGGGATTATCAGTGGTACACGGTATCGTCATGAATCATAATGGTGCAATTTCCGTTGATAGCGAACTTGGCAAAGGAGCAACTTTTACTATTTTGCTGCCCACCAGTAAAAGAGAACCTGTTCCGGAAACCACAATTGATGAGGAGCTGCCCACTGGAAAAGAGATGATACTATTTGTTGATGATGAAGAATCTATCGTGAAAATGGGAATGCAAAGGCTTAAGCGGCTGGGGTATAAAGTTGAATCGACCACAAGCCCTGTTGAGGCTTTGGACCTGTTTAGCTCAAAATCAGACCAATTTGATTTAGTGATTACTGATTTGACGATGCCTAAAATGACTGGTGACAAACTGGTGAAAGCAATCCTTGATATACGTCCGGACATACCCATTATTCTCTGCACAGGTTTTTCCGAAAAGATCAATAGTGAAAAAATAAGGGAAATAGGTGCTGCGGCGTATCTTGAAAAACCGCATGATAAGTATGCTCTGTCCAAGACGGTTCGGAGAGTGCTGGACAAAAAAATATTGGAACAGTAAAATGCACAAAAAGATGTGCGAATGCACAGGTTTGTGTGCAAAAGATGCCCCTTTCGGATTCCAATCAGCTTTACTGCCATAACTTCCACATCCTGCCAAATTCGCTCGCAACAACCTATAATTACAGGCCTACGCCTGCCAACTCTATAGAAAAATATCACGGCAGCCGGGTTGGCACAGAATTTGAAATAATGATAATATGAGCCAATTTCAAAATGTTCAATTTTGTCCAAGGTCAAGGAAGGCGAAAATTTTAACCACAGGAATACACGGAGTATTTCGAGGATGGCGCTAAAGCTTCACTTCGTGCAAAATGTTGAGCCTGACGCAGAGATTGGGCAAAAGGGGGCGTTTTGAAACCGGCTCATATTTATTACCGTCCGGTTATTCCTCTGCTGTTAGCGCTAATCGCCGGTATTGCTCTGGGCTCTTGGATTCCGGGGCATAGGCTCCAGGCCGGTTTTATAATTTCACTGTGCGTTGTCTTAATTCTTTTTTTCATTTTAAAACAAAAAGCCGCATTGATTTTACCGCTGGTTCTTTTTGCGGCCGTCGGCTATCTTTGCATCCAGCCATGGCTGACTCCCAAGCTTCCTTCCAATCATGTTGTTCATTTTCGTGACACACATCCTTTTGAAATTGTTGGTGTTATCGACAACAGGCCTGTAGCGGCTCGAAATCGGCTCAAATTTATTTTACGAACAGAAACCCTGGGTGCAAAGAGAGCCTCTTTTGCGGTTACAGGCAAAATCCGGGTCACAGTATCCGGAAACATACCCAGGCTTTTCAGAGGAGACCGCGTCGCGCTGAAAAGCAAAATAAGATCGATACAGAACTTTAAAAATCCCGGAGGATTCGATTACAAGCGTTACATGGCCTTCAAAGGAGTTCGGGCAAGCGCCTATGTTGCGGGAGAACGCCTCACCATACGCAAAAGGCATATAAAAAAAGGGCTTGGACGGTTAATAGACGACGCTCGCAGCAGCATTTGCGGTCTGATCGAAAAAGGTGGGTCAACGGAATCTCAAGGGGTATTAAAAGCCCTTCTTGTCGGTGACAGAGACTCGATTCCACCTGCTTTGCAGGAAGCTTTCAACCGGGCCGGCGTCGGTCATCTGCTGGCCATTTCCGGACTTCATATCGGTATCGTTGCCACTTGGGCGTTTTTCAGTTTGGCCTGGCTGCTTTCTTATTGCAAGCCTTTACTGTGGCATGCCTGGAGCAAAAAGGCAGCAGTGGTTTTATCCATGATTCCGGTGTTTGCCTACGGTCTGCTGGCAGGGATGTCACCGTCGACGCAGCGGGCGGTAATAATGGTTACCATTTTTCTGCTGACGTTTTTGTTTGAACGCGAACACGATCTGGTGAACACGCTGGCACTGGCAGCCATGCTGATTTTGATTATTGATCCGCCGGCACTGTTTTCAATTTCATTTCAGCTCTCTTTTACGGCGGTGCTTGTAATCATATACAGCCTGTCCCGCGTGCCAAATCCCTGGCTATCCGATCAAAACAGAATGTTAAAGCCAAAATTTTTGTTGATTAAGCAAAAGCTGTTTTCCTTTTTTGCAGCTTCGTTTTTTGCTATCACCGGCACCATACCCCTGCTCATGCTTTACTTTAACCAGGTTTCGCTGGCGGGATTTTTTGTAAATATTATTATCGTTCCCCTGATCGGTTTTATGGTTGTTCCTCTGGGGTTGGTGGCCGTGTTTTTATATCCGCTTAGCGTTCCCGGGGCTTCTGTTTTTCTTAAGGCCGGCGCAGCAGTGTTGTCGCCGGCCCTTGGAACAGTAAAATTTTTTGCCGGACTGCCTTATGCAGCCGTTAAGACCGTAACCCCCACCTATTTTGAGATCGGCCTGTATTATTTGTTGTTTTGGGCGCTGTTAAACTTCAAACGCACTCGGACGACATTGGCAGCAGAACAAGATTTGCCGGATGCAGAGGAAAGAACGCGAAGAATATTTTTGGGGAAAGAACTGTTTCGTACAACCTTAAGACACAAGATAGCCCGCATAATCGTGGCGGTCGTCATCGTAGCCGCTATCGCCGATACCTTCTACTGGCTGAACAAGAGGTTTTGGCATGACGATCTCAGGGTGACGGTAATTGATGTAGGCCACGGCAGCAGCGCCCTGCTGGAATTACCGGACGGATATAATATTATGATCGACGGAGGCGGTTTTTCCGACAATGCAATTTTCGACATAGGTGCCAGCATTGTAGCCCCGCTCTTGTGGCGCAAAAAGATTAAAACAGTTGAGACCCTCATTCTTTCCCATCCCAACAGCGATCATTTAAACGGGCTGATTTATATTGCCGAAAATTTTGATGTCAAAGAAGTCTGGACAAACAACCAGGCTGCAGGCACTATTGGTTATGACAAGTTTATGACGGCGATTGAAAAAAACAGCATTAACCTGCCCGCGTTCAAAACCTTGCCTCGTTTGCATGAAATCAATGGGGTCCGTCTTGAGATCCTCCACCCGCCGGTTGATTTTGCCGACAAAAGCAAACGGGAATGGTGGCGCAACCTTAACAATAATTCTCTGGTGATCAAGGTCACTTTAGGGTCGAAATCGTTTCTGTTTCCGGGCGACATCAAGGCCCGCGCCGAAACCGAGCTGATTGCTGCCACCGGGGATCATCTGTCCAGCACGGTTCTTATAGCGCCACATCACGGCAGTAAAACATCAAGCAGTGCAGTTTTTCTCGACAGGGTCAACCCCGCAATCGTCATCATTTCCTCGGGCTGGAAAAGCAGGTTCGGATTTCCCCATCAGCCGGTCTTGGATCGCTACAAGCAACGAGGAGCGCAAATATTAAAAACCGCCCGCCACGGCGCCGTCACTATGACAACGGACGGCCGATCAATCACTGTCAGGCCTGTGATAACCGATGAAAGCCTGCACATCCCCAAAAAAGATTGACAAAATGTACAGAGTGCGTAAAATATGATTATCATATATTACATGGAGGTTGGTAAATGGAAAAGCGCATATCCGCAACCCGGGCTGTAAGGGATTTTTCTGAGGTATTAAACACAATAAAGTTCAAAGGCGTTCATTATATTATTGAAAGAGGTGGAAAACCGGTAGCGTCTATGAGGCCGATTGATGAAAAAACAGATTTTAAGACACTGGGCGAACTTAAAGCCTTGCTGAAAAAACTGCCAAAACTAGATGAAGAACTGGACGCTTTTGCGGCAGATCTTGAAGATATCAGGAAAGATCAACCGCTTGTGGCAATGGGGGATTTATGGGAGTAATCCTCGATACAAGTGTTCTTATCGAAGCAGAGAGGCAGGAATTTGAAATCGACAAGTTTACAGAGAATCGAGAAGAAGAGATTTTTGGACTTAGTGTAATCACAGTTTCTGAGCTCCTCCACGGTGTGTACCGGGCGGATTCAACTAAAAGACGTTTGAGAAGAAGTGCTTACGTGGAGAAAGCTATCGAGTTGTTTCCAATATATGTTTTTGAGATCTCCATTGCCAGGATATACGCAGAACTATGGTCTGATTTAAGCAAGAAAGGTATTCAGATCGGTGCCCACGACCTCATCATTGGTTCTACCGCGCTCTCGTTCGGGTTTTCAGTGGCAACCAACAACATAAGGCATTTTGAAAGGATAGAAGGGCTCAAAATCGAAATTCTGACTTTTAACAAATAGCCGCTTCCCCTTTGATATCTTCTAAGCCCTCCGTATTTTTATTAAACCAATCATTCCCTCGGCTAATGTAGAAATTAGCAATGTTATTTTTTACTTGGTTTGTTAACCGGAGTACTTCTCGCCGCAAAGCACTGATGTACGTCAGAAACCCCTCTTCCCTAAGGCGTTACCATGGGCATACCCATCAAAGGCCAGAGGAAATAGACTGCAAAACCTAATACGGCCATGAGTATCATGCTGGCCGGTATGCCATAAAGAAAAAATTCTCCGGCCGTAAACTGGTTGGATTCATAAGCGATGGCATTGGGAGCGGCGCCCACTAAAAACAGGAACGGCATGCCGGCGGTTGCCAGAGATGTAAAAAGAATGATTTCCGGTGTCACTCCCAGATAAGGAGCGATAATGAGGGCTACCGGCAGTGAGATGGCGATGGCCGCCACATTCATGATAATGTTGGTCATGATCATGACAAAAAATGCAATGCTCATTACAAAAACGAACCAGTTGGAAGCATGGAACAGGATAAGCCACTTGATTGCGAGCCATTGGGCTGCGCCTGTTTCCCATAGACAAAAGCCGATACTCATGGCTCCGGCAAAAAGCAGGATGATGTTCCAGGGGATTTCTTCCAAATCATTGATATCCAGGATGCCCGTAATGAAAAACAGAATGGTCGATGTCAGAATAATAGCCGTTTTATTCAGAGGATAAAACCCAGGGATCAAGGAGCGCAGCGACATGGTAAGAATACAGCCTAACACAATCACAGCGGCAATGATTTCCTTTTTGCTGACAGGGCCCAGTTTTATGTACAGCTTTACGGCTCTTTCTTTTAAACCGGGAATGACTTTCTTTTCGGGTTTAAACAATATCACAAAAAAGCCCCACAGCAGCAATACCATCGTCCATCCCACCGGAAACATATAATAACTTAATTGAAAAAAACTGATTTCTTGACCCACGGCATCATTAAAGATTCCAAGGGCGACGGCACCGCGCGCTGCCCCTAAAAGAGTAACAATACTGCCGGCTCCGGCCACGTAGGCCATACCCATGAAGAGACCCTTGCCGAAACGGGTCGGTTGGTCGCCCTCGTCATAAAGTCCGTAGATTGAAACAAGGAGCGGGTAAATAGTTGCCGCCACCGCAGTATGGGCCATAATGTGCGTCAAAACCGCCGTTACGATAAAGCAGCCCAGATAAATCATACTGGTTCTTTCCCCTACGATTGCCAGCATTTTGTAGGCCATACGCCGGGTAAGGCCGGTTTTGGTAAAAACCATGCCAATGACGATGGATGCAAAGATAAACATGACCGAAGGGTCCATAAAGTCGGTGAAAGCTTTTTTGGCAGGTCGAATAAGAAAATGGACCTGGAGGACGCCTATGGCAAGACTGGTTATGCCAATGGGTACGACTTCAAAAACCCACCATGTTGCCGCCAGCAGGGCTATCGCCACAGCACCTTTGCCCTCACGGCTCAAAGCAAAGTGTTTTCCGACAGGATCAACGGCCTCAGGCCATGGCGGGGAAAAGTAAACCACCGCGAAAAGCAGTATCCCTGCAATCAGAAAAATGAAACGTTTATTTTTGTAACTGCCACCGCCGTTGGTGACGCTTAAATTGTTTGTCATAATTGCACTATCGCTTTATTGATGTTAAAGCCGACATTCAGAGAGGGTCTGGAAAACTTCCTTAAAAATATCTATTTGTCTCAAAACTCCCACGATCTTGTTGTTCCTGGTTACCAGCAAGGACTGGTGATGCTCCAGGGCCAGCTGGTGTATGGCTTCGGCCAGAGAAGCATCTTCTTCAACAAATTCTCCTTCTGCGGGAGCATGGATCAACTTTTTTACCTGCACCCGGACGGCACCCTGGCAAATTTCGATTAATTGTTTGTCCCAGAATTTGCATTGAGCGAGCATCGGTTTTAAATACTTGGGAGTGACGCCGAAACGGGATAACGATCCTGAGTCTCCGAGTGGCTTGCCTTTTGGTTCCAAAACTCTCAGCACGTCAAGCTGGCTTATCTTGCCTACTATCTCCCCCTGCTCATCGGATATGAGCAGGATCTTATGTAGTTTGGGGTTCTGTTCGAACTCCTTTTGAGCTTGGTCAAGGGCCTGGGCAGCCTGATACAGGTTGGCTTCAATCGAAATTGTCCTGTATTCGGAAAGAGGCCGCATTAAATCTTGCACGGTTTTTGTTTCCATAAGAGATCTCCTGCAAGCTGGGCAAGTTTGAAGTGACTAAAGTGAGCTAAAGTGCCTAAAGTTATGGAGTCGCTTTCAGCCGTCTTAGTCAGGCTACTATGGCTAAGTTGGCTCGCTCCACTGATTTTATATAATTGGCAGAATTCCTTAACTTTAGATCACTTTAGATCATTTCAAACTCAAGGCACTTTTAAGATTTCGGTAGAGCCAGATATCTCTGGTCCGGTTAAAAGACCAGGTTTTTCAAGAATAAATATAAATATATGCTTTGTGTCTTTGTGGCAAATATTTCTGGTTTCCGGCCATGGCCTTTACAATTATAATACCTTGGAAAATGAGTTCAAGACGTATTCGATATCGTCTGATGTTACGTGATAATTGGTAACGGCTCTCATCTGACTCGGGCCGGTGGGTGATAATAGTACCCCTTCGTTCTTGAGACGCTGTTCCAGGAGTGGAGGTGTCATGTCGCCACCTTCAATCTCAAAATATACAATGTTGGTGCGAACAAGCTTTGCATTGACGGATACCCCCCGGATATTGGCCAGTCCTTCTGCCAGCTTTGTGGCGTTGGCATGGTCATCTGCAAGGCGTTCCGTCATCTCGGTGAGCGCCACGACGCCTGCTGCGGCCAGGATACCGGCTTGCCGCATACCGCCGCCAAGCACCTTGCGGGCTCGCCGCGCTTGGGCGATGAATTCGCGCGTGCCGCACACTATCGACCCGGCCGGTGCCCCCAAACCTTTGCTGAGGCAAATACTGACGGAATCAGCATCAGCAGCCAGCCGCTGTGGCTCGATTCCCAGGGCAACAGCGGCATTGAAAAGCCTGGCACCGTCCACGTGCAGTTTCAAGTTGTAACGGCGGGCAATTTCGCCTACAGCATGCATATAATCCGGGTCAAGGGGGCTGCCGTGGCAACGGTTATGGGTGTTTTCCAGGATGATCAGGCGTGTTCTGGGGAAATGAATATTATCCGGCCGCACGGCGGCTTCAATGTCATCAAGGGACAGTTTGCCGTCGATCTGATTGGGCACGGTCCGGGGGTGAATGCCGCCCAGAGCGGCGGACCCTCCCTGTTCGTAAAAAAAAATGTGGGACTGATCCCCCAGGATAGCTTCGTCACCCCGATTGCAGTGCGTCAGCTGGCAGACGATATTTGCCATGGTGCCGCTTGCCACGAATAATGCCGCCGGTTTTCCTAAACGCTCAGCAGCCATCTCTTCCAAGCGGTTTACGGTGGGATCTTCACCAAATACATCATCGCCGACCTGGGCTGTGGAAATGGCCTGCCGCATGGCCGCAGTCGGTTTTGTGACAGTGTCGGATCGAAGGTCAACATTACGCATTAGTACCTCCTTGCAGATAGGGCGCATACAAGGTACGAACGTTTTAAGTATTAAGTATTTGCAAATAATCGAAAAACAATAACCTATAACCTAACACTTAAAACCTAAAACGTGATGAATTCTACTTTTACGAATTCATCAATAATAAATAACTGAAATCCGGATGTCCTGCAAGAGCTAAAGCCTTTAAAAAGGTAAATTAAAGGTGTTTTCTTGGTGAGTTTCAATTGGACACCCATCGTGTCTATTTTGGATTCATAGATGGAGACGACTTAAGTTTTTGATAGCTAAGGCCGATATATATAGTTAGACACTAGTTAGCTAAGGGCAAACCACTCGAAAGTGTGGGACGCAAAACCGCTGGCCTGGATCCGGAAGTGCGAGGATTTGGTAGCAGGGTTGCCTAACTGATTAAGATCATTTCTTTTATGTCTTTAGGAAACCCTGCCCGAAAACCATCTTCTATTGGCATCTTCAAATCCAGGAAACGGATGCGAATCAATCGGAACATATTTATTAGAATCGCTATCACAATAGAGGAGGACAAACCATGATTTTTTCAGTCAACAGTTCGTTGACAGCTATAAAAGCCTATGGAGTAAAGATGGGGGTGCATGCCGATAACGTGGCCAATGCCCAAACAGAAGAATACAAAAAAAGCAGAGCCGTATTCAAAGAAGGACTCAGAAATGATGTACAGGTGGAAATCGAGCAGGTGAATACTCCCGACCCCACTGTCGCTGAAATAACAGACAGCGAAAGAACGGAACGGGAATTGTCCAATGTCGATTTGGCTGAAGAGCTGCCGCAAACCATACTGACACAAAGAGGTTTGGAGATGAATCTAACAACACTCAAGGCTCTGGATGAAATGCTGGGGAGTGTCATCGATATCGTTGAATGATTATAAAATCATCCTTCCTGCTCTTCGACTTGAGCGGCGAAGGTCATAAAATCATCGGCAAACCGGTCCTGAATTTTTTCTTCCTGGCCGAACTCTGAAACTTCGGTTGCCACGTTTTTACCGACTCCATAATCAACGTCCCATCCCTTTTCTTTCAAAAGTTCAATCACTTTTTCAGCTTGCTCTTTGGTTGCACCGCTGCCTAAATTTTGTTCGGCGATAAAAAATTTCATTTGTCAGTCCTTTCTCATCAATATTTCAGTGTCGAATTAAACTATAGATGGCTAAGCAGTCTTCGCATAGCTACGCCGTGCCAAGGTAAAAAGGTTAAGCCTCTAACGGATCCGGAGTTTTGTCTTTAAGATCACATTCTTTTACTTTTAAATCATCTTTGAGAAAATTATAGAAACTGCCCGTATAACCGCACTGGATAATATCCCTGATTTTATTTATAAGATACTCTCTGGTAGCGGCTTCCCCGTCAGTTCTTAAACGAAACGCAATCAGCCGCTGCAGTTTTTTATCATTTTTATCCCGATCCGGGACCATCTGCATTATTTTTAAAAAAATAGTTTGATAAGGGCCTTCAAATTTTTCGATGGCGATGACTTTATCAGGCATGATCGTACTCCTTAAATAGTTTCCATCCATAAATGGCTATTTTATGAAAATGTTCTGAACAATACGTAGTTGATCAATTCTAAAGTAACTTCTTTTTTAAAAGATGCAAACGATTTTCCGCGCCAAAGGGCTTTTTTTTTCTACTGAGTGAGTTCTTTCGCGGGTTTGAGAGAACGCCGGCTCGTTCAATTAAAGGATAGCGGATACATGAACCATATCAACACCAGAACCTTTAAGATTTTTGATAAAACGGCCGATGGCGGCAGCGGTCTCGGGAAAGGGATGACCGATTCCCACGGCACGGCCATATTGAAGCGCATGGTGTTTTAATTTGAGGAGTTGATCAAGAATCGCGGCTTCATCGTGGATGTTGTCCAGAAAGATGTTTCTGCCGGTACTGGGCATGCCGAGATTGCGAGCGGTTTTATAGGCGATGGAACGATGCGAAGTGATACTGTCGACAAAGAAGAGACCTTGGCGTTTAATGGCGCACAGGGATTCCGTGATCTCTTTGCGGTATTCGGTAAACTTGGAACCCATGTGGTTGTTAACCCCGATAGCAAACGGCACAACGGAGAGGTTGGCTTCAATAACCCTCTTGATATTTTCACTGCTATCGCCTACATAAAGGGCTCCCGGGCCTGGATCAAAACTATCTGCGTTGTACGGTTCCATGGGTTGATGCAGCATGATTTCATGACCCCGGTTATGAATCTTTACGGCCAGAGTGGCAGAATGCCTTATATGCGGCAGGATTGCAAACGTAAGGGGCGTGTCGAGTTCCACAAATTTTGCGGCAATCGACCGGCTGTGTCCGATATCATCAATTATCAGCGCGATCCGGGGTTGAGAAAAAGATTTTTCGGCAACGATGGTGCGGGCAAATGCCTTTGAAAAAGCGTTCAGCCCCAGAAGGTTTCCCATCAGAAAACCAGCACTTTTGAAGATGAAACTTCTTCTGTTCATAGCATTTGCCTATATAATGTCCGTGCTTTCTGTTACTATTCAGGTATCCTGCCACAAAGACACCAAGACACTAAGATTATATAATTATTTTTATTTTCCTCCTTCCTTGCCTGCAGGCAGATAAGGAAGTCAAATTCAAACCTATTCAGCCGTCGTAGCCAAAAGGCTACTATGGCGAAGCCAGCTTATCTCTTGGTGTCTTTGTGCCTTAGTGGCTGAATAGTTACTGCTTTCTTATTAAATCTATTAAACGCATCGCGAAAATTCTAGATACAATATATTGATCGTATTGTCAACATGGATACAATATGTTGTATAACTAAGCGTTTTGGCAATGAATACATCCTGGCCGGATGGTGCCGCTTTTCAAGCGAACGAAACAACTTTTGAAATGCAGTTGCAATATTGTATGCAAAGGATCATCATAGCTCATGGAACTTTCAGGTCAGATAGAAAGAATAACATTTACCAATGAGGAAAACGGCTTTACCATTGCCAAGGTAAAGGTGCACGGCCGGCGGGATCTGGTGACCGTGGTCGGCAATATTGTGGCGCCGACACCCGGTAAAATCATCAAAATGCAGGGCGAGTGGGTAAATCACCCTAAATTCGGCGAGCAGTTCAAGGTGGCGGAATACAAAACCGTGATTCCGGCGACGGTTTACGGCATCCGAAAATACTTAGGCTCCGGTCTTATCAAAGGGGTCGGTCCTGTTATGGCCGATCGCATCGTCAATAGATTCGCAGAAAAAACGCTCAAGATTATTGAAAACGATATAGAAAGACTTAAGGAGGTCGAAGGAATCGGTGACAAGCGCATTGACATGATCAAGCATGCCTGGGACGAGCAGAAAGAAATCCGGGATGTAATGCTCTTTCTGCAATCTCACGAGGTCAGCAGCGGTTATGCGACCAAGATATTCAAACAGTATAAAAACAGATCCATCGAAGTGGTGACAGAGAATCCCTTTCGCCTGGCAACGGACATTTTCGGAATCGGTTTTTTGATTGCCGACCGTATTGCCGCAAAACTAGGATTTCCCAAATTTTCTCCCCTGAGGATAGAGGCCGGCATACTCTATGTTCTCCATCAGCTCGCAAACGACGGGCATGTCTATTATCCCTATGAACCCCTTGTGGCAGAAAGCATGGAAATACTGGACGTTAACAAAGAGATTGTGGTTGATGCCATTGGCAGCATAGCTGCTGAAAACAAAATCATTATCGAAGATTTGAATGCCGACTTTGAAGAATTTAAAGAGAACAACAAAGCAGTTTATCTGATCAAGTTTTATCGCTGTGAAACCAGTATTTCCAACCGGTTAAAGAGGCTGATCGTTGCTCCTAAATCAATCCGCAAGGTTGAAATAGAGACGGCCGTCGAATGGGTCCAGCGCCGGCTCGATATAACCCTTGCTGACAACCAGGTTGCAGCCATACAGTGCGCTCTTGAACACAAAGTTATGGTCATTACCGGTGGGCCCGGCACCGGTAAAACCACTATTATCAACGCCATTTTGAAAATTTTTACAAAACTTAAAGTGAAAACAATGCTGGCTGCGCCTACGGGCAGGGCTGCCAAACGGATGAGCGAAGCAACAGGTTGCGAGGCCAAGACCATACACCGGATGCTGGAGTTCAGTTTTGCAAAGGGGGGCTTTCAAAGAAACCAGAAAAAACCATTAAATTGCGATTTGATAATCATTGATGAAGCTTCCATGATCGATACTATTCTGATGCATTACCTTTTAAAGGCCGTGCATGCCCAAACGACTTTTATTCTGGTAGGCGACGTGAATCAGCTTCCCTCCGTGGGTGCGGGAAACGTTCTTAAAGACATTATAGCCTCGCGGACCGTGCCCGTGGTTGAACTCAATCAGATCTTCCGTCAAGCCCGAGCAAGCCGTATAATCGTCAATGCTCATAAAATAAATAATGGAGAACTACCCATTCTAAAAAGTGATGGGTCTGATACTGATTTTTATTTTATCGAGCAAAAAGACCCCCCCAAAGTTCTGAATATCATATTAGAGTTGACTAAAACGCGGATACCGGACCGCTTCGGCTTTGATCCCATAGACGATATTCAGGTTTTAACGCCTATGCACAAGGGGATAGTGGGTGCCGGCAATCTTAATAAAGCGTTGCAAAATACACTAAATCCGGGGCCGGACGCCATCATAAGGGGTGAGCGCACTTATCGGGTCAATGATAAAGTAATGCAGATCAAGAACAATTATGACAAGGAGGTCTTTAACGGAGACATCGGAAAAATCATGGGGATTATCCCCGAAGATCGAGCCAGCATCATTGCTTTTGACGGCAGGGATGTTGTTTACGATTTCTCGGAACTCGACGAGGTCGTTTTGGCATATGCCGCTTCAGTGCACAAGTCACAGGGCTCTGAATATCCGGCCGTTGTGATTCCCATCCTGACCCAGCACTATATACTTCTGCAGCGCAATCTGATTTACACGGCCGTTACCCGCGGCCGTGAGCTGGTGGTGGTGGTGGGCACAAAGAAAGCGCTGGCCATGGCTATCAATAACGACAAGACCCATAAGCGCTATACATATTTAAGGCACAGATTGTGCTCGAACTAAATTGGAGAAGAACCATACTTTTCAACAGTGTAAACAATAAAATAGCCGATTTCGGCAGATTCTAAAATCGGCTAAGCTATTGGTTTTATGGCGGAGAGAGAGGGATTCGAACCCTCGAACGAGTTTCCCCGTTACTCGCTTAGCAGGCGAGCGCCTTCAGCCGCTCGGCCATCTCTCCATTTAACCGGTCAACGAAATTGGCGGAGGGAGTAGGATTCGAACCCACGGAGCTGTTACACTCAACGGTTTTCAAGACCGCCGCTTTCGACCACTCAGCCATCCCTCCGCGTACAGTCGTTTTCAAATTATCATTTTGCATATTTCAGGTCAATGCTTTTGTTAAAGCAAGAAAATAGGTAATAGTCCAGCCACAAAGGCACTAAGACACTAAGATTATAGTGCTAATTTGAATTATCCGATTGGTTTAATTGGTTTAATTAGTTTTATTTGTTAACCAACCAAACCAATGGAACCAATTTAA
>JACNIG010000375.1 GCA_014383215.1 Candidatus Desulfatibia vada
TCTTTATATCTTGTTTGCTCCGGATGTCAACCCCATATCAACTTCTCCATCCTTTCTATCAAAGGTATCAAGGTCGATTTAGCCTTGGCGCTGACAGCGGTTCCGCCGAGGGTTTTGCTAAGCCTGTGAACGGTTTCATTGTCAACAAGGTCCGTTTTGTTTAGGACCCGGAGGGTGTTAATTTTGTCCAGATTAAGTTCGGCAAGTATTTTTTCAACAGATTCGATCTGCTGTTGGTAACGGGGATTGCTGATATCGATAACATGCAGAAGCAGATCGGCACTTTCAAGTTCCTCTAAGGTGGCGCGGAATGCCGTCAACAGATCCTTGGGAAGGTTTTTGATAAATCCAACGGTATCCGTAATGATAACCTCAATATCTTTGGGAAATCTAAGGCGTCTGCTCGCAGGGTCTAAGGTGGCAAACAGTCGGCTTTCCGCTTTAACATTACTCTTTGTTAAGGTATTCAAAAGTGTCGATTTACCGGCATTGGTATACCCGATTATGGAAATAACGGTCAAATTCCTTTTGCTTCGCCGAGCTTTTTGCTGCAGGCGCTGTTTAATTACAAGGGCCAGCTCTTTTTCCAAACGTGTAATCCGATCGCGTACCCGCCGGCGATTTATTTCCAGTTTGGTTTCTCCCGGCCCGCGCCCGCCGATACCACCGGTCAAACGTGACATGGCGGTATTTTTTGCAATAAGGCGCGGCAGCAAATACTTCAGCTGGGCAAGCTCAACCTGAAGCTTTCCTTCCCTGCTTTGAGCCTGTTGCGCAAAAATATCGAGGATCAACTGTGTTCGGTCAATGACTTTAAAGTCTATCTTATCCGTAATGGATCGGATTTGTGACGGGTTTAATTCCTGATCTAAGACGATCAGTGTTGCTCCTGTCTGAAGCGCCATGATGGTCAGGTCTTGAAGTTTTCCAATACCCATGAGAAATCTGGAATTTAACTTTTTGCGCTGCTGCAGCATGGTTCCGATAACATCTATATTGCTGGATGCAGCAAGCTCTTTAAGTTCTGCCAAAGAATCCATGGCAATGTCTTTAGTCGCTGATGTCACGCTGACAAGAAGCGCCCTTTCTTTGCCCTGATTGGCTTCATACGATGATTTTATATGGGATAATTCCGTTTCTAGAGAATGGATGAGTTCCAGGCACGCAATATCAAGCTGGTGGGGTTGCAAAGGTTTTAAAATCTCAAAAGGCTTTTCGGGAGAGCTTTTTGGTAGGATATGTCCCGCATGCACCCGATGCAGATGCCCTTGGGTGGTCATGGTGATTGCAGCCATCAGGTCGAGTCTTAAAAGGGCAAGATCGGTAAGATCGTCGCTTGTCAAAGCCTCATCACTAAGGTGAGTGTGAACACATCTGAGTCCCTTCAGCCGTCCCGGAGCGACGCGGTATTCACTGGTGTCCGGGATTATAATTTGTTGTTGGTCTCCGACAATAACATAGGCAATTCTACCCGCACGATTGATTAGGAGTCCGATTTGACGGCGAATTTCATAAGAGAGCAGGCTGATATCATGCGCGAGTTCAAAAGTGATCAAAAATTCCGGCGGAATGCGGCGGCGGTAAAGATTTTCAAGGCGGCGGATCTGATGGGCCTTGCATCCGGTGGTATTCCCGAAAAGTCTTTTCATTCTGGAAGTTTCAAATGTTTTTTGTTACTGCTAGGGATAATCTTGAGGACTGAGATTTCCAAATCGAGTATAGGAATCCCAAAATTTTAACGGCGCAAATCCTGTAGGTCCGTTGCGCTGTTTAGCGATAATGATCTCTGCCGTACCCTTTTTAGGGTTATTTTCATCCTTGTTATACAGTTCGTCTCTGTAGATGAAAGCAACCACATCGGCATCCTGTTCAAGAGCCCCGGATTCCCGCAGGTCCGAAAGCTGTGGTCGTTTGTCACTGCGTTTTTCCAACTCCCTGTTCAACTGGGATAGTGCTACTACCGGGAGAGAAAGTTCTTTGGCCAGGGCTTTTAATGATCTGGATATTTCCGAAATTTCAAGGTCTCTGCGCTCGGCTGAAGCAGGACCCTTCATGAGCTGGATGTAGTCGACGATGACCATGCCAATGTTTTGATCCATTTTCAACCTGCGTGACTTGGTTCTGATTTCCAGGGCCGTAATATTGGGGGAATCGTCAATAAAGATCGGTGCTTCAGACAGTACACCGGCGGCATCAGTAATTTTCATCCAGTCGTTCTGAGATATAAAGCCCCTTCTCATCTTGGATGAATCGATTTGAGCCTCGCTGCTGAGCATGCGCATGGAAAGCTGTTCCTTGGACATCTCCAGCGAGAATAAGGCAACCGGAACATTGTTATCAACAGCGGCGTGTTTGGCAATATTGAGGGCCAAAGCTGTTTTCCCCATGCCCGGGCGCCCGGCAAGAATGATGAGATCTGATTGCTGGAATCCTGCGGTCAACTCGTCAATTTTAGTAAAACCGGTGGCAACGCCGGTAACCAGGGCTTTGCTTCCCTGACGTTCTTCAAGGGCGTCAATATTGCCTTCAATAATTTTTCCGATATGGTAAAATGACGGTTTGATCTTGTTTTCCGAAATTTCAAAAATAGAGCTCTCAGCAAAGTCAATAATGTTGTCGACATCATCGCTGTCTTCAAAGCAGCGCCTGGCAATTTTATTCGATTTTTCAATCAAACGTCTCAAACAGGCCTTGTCGTGGACGATTTTGGCATAATGCTGAGCATTTACAGCAAGCGGGACGGTATCTACAAGTCTGGCAAGATAAGTCGCTCCGCCAATTTCTTCGAGACGGTTCTGTGCTCTTAAAATATTGGACAGGGTCACAAGGTCGACAGGCTCGCTTCTGCTAAAGAGTTGGGCGACAGCGGCAAAGATTTTTTGGTGAGCTGATTTATAAAAATCCTCAGGGGTAAGGACTTCAAGCACGTCCAGCAGTGTATCGTTGTCGATCAGGACGGCACTGAGGATAGATTCCTCGGCCTCAAGGTTCTGGGGTGGAAGATTGGCCATTGGAATTTTATACTTCGGGCATTACTTCAACGATAATTTCGGGTTCAACTTCCTTGTAAACGCGGATCGGTACTTTAAAAGTCCCGATGGCTTTAATCGGTTCGTGCAGCAAAACCATCCTTTTATTGATTTTAATGTCCTGGCTTGCCAGTGCATCGACAATATCCCGGGTGGATATCGAGCCATAAAGGCGGTCCTCTTCACTAACTTTAGCATTGATTCTACATACGACACCTTCAAGTCTTTTGGCCATTTCTTCGGCCAACCCTTTTTCTTTGACAATTTGCAATTCGAATTTGGCTTTTTCCTGCTCCAGCATTTTTCGGTTTTGCGGCGTAGCCGGCACAGCTTTTTTCTGGGGCATAAGAAAATTGCGGGCATAACCGGCGGCTACGGTTACTTCACTACCGATGATACCTAACGATTCAATGGTTTCTGTTAAAATCACTTTCATTATTGTCCTCCTCTAAAGAACATTCCAAACTTAGGCAAATTAACCCTGATGATCTCGTAAAAAGTCACGCATTCAACTACAGATGGCTAGTTTTCTTTGTTTATCTTTAATTTCCTAAAATCCAGCCACATATCAAATATTCCAAATCCAATAACAATCAGCAGTACCACCTGCTGTAGGGCGATCAGGCTGTATGCAAACAATCTGAGCATCCGCGGGAATTGTTTTTTTTCAAAATAAAATGATACAATGGCTATACCCTGGAAAAAATAAATGGTCATCAGGATAAGCAGTCCGTTTAAACCCACGACCTTAAAGCTTTTATGGGGCAGAAACAGCAAAACGCCTGACCCAATCAGGCCCCAAATTAGAAATTCAGGCGCTTTCCATAAGTTCAGAGTGCCAAACGCGGGGTAAAAAAGCTTCCTGCTTTTTAGCATCGGCTTTGCAAGCAGCAGACAGGCCCAAGATACAAAAAAGGTTGATGTTGTCACAATTGCAGGTATGATTCGTATCAGCACATACTGAATATTTTCCATTGAAGCCGAAATCTTGTCAATGGTTTCTTCTGAAACTCCCATATTTTCGTATAGTGATAAGGTAAGCTCCAGGTTTTTGGCAACATATTCCGATACAAGGACGCCAATCCCGATATCGGCGATCTGACTGTAAAATAGCAGGCAAACAATCCCTGTAAGCAATACGGAACTGCAAGCATACAGCATAGTTTTTTCAACGGAAAGGTCCATCTCAAAAAGTTCACTTAAGATATAACCGATCAGCAGCAGTTCAAAAAAGAACAGGATGTCGATGGATATTCCGCCAAGTGCGACAACCATTAGAATGGTTGCCAGAACAGGTATTATAGCCCCGGTGATTCTCCCGAGTTTCGATCGATAGAAAAGCGTCGGCAAGGGGATAAGAAGTGCAGAGATAAAACCGATTATCGGCATGTAAACAGAAACAGCAAAGATAATGGTTGTGATTGTAATACCACTTAGAATATCTTTGGAGCTATCCCCTTGACCCATTTGAGGCACTACCCACATCTTTTTTAAAGTGGCCTATAGTTTGTTCATCTATAATTCAAGGTGCCCACGTAAGGCAAAAGGGCAATGGTGCGGGCACGCTTAATCGCTTGTGTCAAAGACCGCTGATGTTTTGCACAAGTTCCGGAAATGCGTCTGGGTATAATCTTTCCACGTTCAGTTGTAAAATGCCGGAGAGATTTTACATCTTTGTAATTGATAACCATGCTGGTATCAGCACAAAAACGGCATATTTTGCGGCGATGAAAAACTCTTTTCTTTCTGTTGCCCTCGTTGCTTCGTCTTGTGGGCCTGTATGCGGCCATACTATAACTCCTCTTGATTGCTTTCCGGTTGAATTGTTTCGCTGTTTTCCATATCAGATTCCATGACCTCAACCGTCTTTTGCTCGGTATCAGCTTCCTCGGTTTGATC
>JACNIG010000225.1 GCA_014383215.1 Candidatus Desulfatibia vada
TCAAAAAATCTCATGAAACGTGGCATGATAGTCTCATAAAGCGTGACACACGACAATCAGTAAATCCGCATGTCTTCCTTGTAATGCCTGTGTAACCTTACTGTGCAATACCGTATCTGCTGTAACATAGATAGACCGGCTTGCATCCCTTGCACTTATATCCAGCCAATATCCATTAACTCCACCTGCAAGTAAAGCAACTATAGGATTGACACCATGCACAGCCGGAATTGCCTCAAGGCTAATGTTGATCCCTTTTATTTCGTATGAAGCCTTTTCACCCCAGTTCAATACTTTTATTTCAGCTTCCTTTATTTTCCGGAGTCTTGCCAAGGCATTTTTATGAGTCACTACCTTGCATCCTTTTTTGATGCGCGATAGACCGTCCTGGTCAAGGTGATCCTCATGGCCGTGAGTAATTAGCCATAAATCGATGTTCTCAAAATCATCTTCCGTAAATACAGGATCTTCAAGCCTTTTTGTTTTAAACAATTTATAGTCTTGTATTGTGCCGGCGGGACATAAAACAGGATCACAGGCAATCTTCAAGTTCTGAATTTTCAATACCCATGTTGATCCTCCCACCCATTTAAATTCTATGTTCATAAATTCCTCAATATATCGACAGCTATTTTTGATCTACTGATTGCAACGCTGCTCTTCAGCCACAGCGATTAACTGTCGGCTGCAAGAGCATGGTTAGCTAAGCTTGACGGCTGTTCCATACACTAACAATTCAGCTGCACTGCCAACAACACTCGTAGTCATATAGCGAACATTGATGACTGCATCGGCTCCCATTTCAGCAGCCTTAGCTGTCATCCTCTCGGTAGCGATTGACCGAGCGCTCCCCATCATCTCCGTGTATTCAATCAATTCACCACCCAGAATCAGCCTGACTATGGCGGATAGGTCTTTGCCAAGCCATATGGCAAATACCGTGTGTCCCTGGACCAGACCGAGAATCTCAGTGATTTCTCGACCGGGCAGTACATCGGAGTTTAACAGCAGAACCGTTCGATCAGACTCAGTAGCCAACGGCTCTTCAACTGCTGCCGCGTGTACCCTTTGTTCGAGAGCTAATGTCGCCAGCACCACAAGGATACCCCCCAAAAGGCAGAAAACCGCTATCCTCAGCCACCAGGGCACGACCGGATCATCGGCAACCATTACGTACCATGGCATCCCAGCAAATACTGCGGTAAAAAGCCCGAGCACGAACGCCACTGAGCCAATATGTCGAAGTACTTTCATAGCTTCTCCTAAAGTGTGTTTTAGGCCCCCAAAATGCTCTTTTAAGGTTATTTGACACTTTTTTAAGCGTATTATCCATTATATCAAATCGTTCCTGTGGCCCCCATTGCCATAAGTGCTATTAGCCCACTGAAGTTAGACTTGCTGAACGTGGAAGATCGTCACTGACTCAACATTTTACGGTTGCCTACCTCGGCCGGCAGGCAACCGGCCACACAACACGCATCCCCGGCGGCCAGATATTACCATCGGTGGTCTTGTAGGGGATTGTAATCGTTTTTTTACCAGATGGTGAATCAACAGATTCCTTGAGCTTGGAATTAGCTTCGTGGTAAATCATAAGGGGATCGATGAGATACGAATCCGGCACTAGCATGTTTGAACCTTTTGTCTGATACTTATCGTTTGAGCTTTTAAGTGTCGATAGGTGCAGATGGGGATACCCATTGGTGCCGTAGTGCCCTCCTGTAGTGCCGGTTTTACCCGAATATGCGATCACCTGCCCCACTCTCACCTTAGCACCTATCTGCAGTTCAGGTAGAGATTGAAGGTGCTGGTATTTCGAATAGACCCAGTAGGAAAAACCGGTGTCTTCCGGTGTATGCCGCAGCCACAGAAAATTCCCTTCCATCCGCTCTCCCCCCCCTTTTTTCACTACCGTGCCACTCGCTATGGCCAGAAGAGGGGTTCCCTCAGTCAGTGATAGGTCTATACCGCCATGGTAGCCCCCGAATCTAAATTTCGGCCGTCGACTTCCATCGTAGCGGGTTTGCGACCCATATGGAGAGGCGATTTCGATACAACGGATTTTATCCGGAAAAACAGGCTGTAAACCACTTGGCTTCGCCATATCGCCCGTCCGACTCGGCGGCCTGGCCAACGCATTGGATAATAAGAGGAATACACCTGTCACAACTATAAATAAAAAAAGAGCTCTGGTTGATAACATATTATTTCATCCTTCCCGCATAATGGTTGAAATAAGGGTTTGACAACTGCTTCCATGATTTCATCTATCTTGCCGACTGCCTGTACGGTTTTCCCATAAAAGGATGTTTTTGATCTCCAAAATGTCTTTTCCGGCCTTATTTGACGCTTTTTAAAATCGTTTTATCCATTATATCAAGATGTTTCTGGTCGACTCCCATTTAAACGTTTAAGCGGGTGACTGCCATTCATCCAGCACATGAGAGACTTGAGCATGCACTTGTTCACGCGCTTGCCCTCTCTCGAAACCAGTCAGGAGAAGTTCGTCGTAGTTTGTTTCTTGGTGGCGAACATGGGCGGCGACTGCGAGACGAACTGCTTCTTTATCCAACTCTTTGGCCGCTGCGCAGCGCCCGACGCGCCCGCTATACTTCCGGCAGGCATGCTCTGCGATCTCTTTCTCTCTTCCATTCGGACAATTCGGGTACAATTCACGGACGCGAATTGAAAAACTTGCTATGTATTCCCCATCAAGTTCATCTCTGCGAATAGCTGCGCGAGCGCGCCTCAGTTTGCGTGTGTCTGCGTCCGCCACGCATTCTTGATCTGCCAGCTCAATTGCTGCATTCTCTACAAGTAAACCCTGTCTCTCGTAACGTTTGCGCGCCCTGCTCCATTTAAGGACGATGGCCGCAAGTTTCGAGTATTTTCGAGAACGACGAGTCAGGGCAGCGTCGCCGGAAGGCAGGAAGACTAAATGGTCAAGATCTGCACAGCTCAGACATGCAACGCCCTTGTCCTCCCCTTGGAGTAATATCCAGGCGCCGTGGCCGAGATTCTCTCCGCATTCATCACATCTCGACTCACGGCTTGAGATAAACACCTTGAGTTCTGTCTTTTGCTTCCTGTCGCGCTTAGTCATCTGGAATATCCCGTTTCCCAACATTGCAAATAACCGGTGCGAATGGAGCGCAGCGGAATGAGCATCCTACTCAAAGATGAGGTTCGGCAGAGGCCATTGTTAATACATCAGTTGGAGTTTAAGGATGTCTTTCATGAGTTCAAAATTGTTATCAAGCGAATAAATTGTACACTGATTTTGTTTCGCGTTTTGGGCGACAATTAAATCAGGAATACCAATTCCATTTAGGCCGTTTTTCAAACATTTGAATTGTAATTCAATAATTTGATTCCAACTAATGGATAGCTCTAACTTATTAATGTTATACAATAATGATATAATTTTTCGCTGGTTGCGAACTCTTAAAGATGGGATTAATTCTGCAAGAATAAGATCATTAATAACAATGAGGTTTTCATCAATTAAGAAATCTAATTTTTCGGAATGATTTCCAGCCCTGAAGTACTCAATCCATATGGAGGTATCGACTAATACCGACATTGACGCCCTCTAACGGAGTTCATGTCGATATCCAAATCTACCTTGCCCTTAAATTTTTTTAATCCGGAAATCTTTGATTTCCTTATCAAATCCTCTAAGGCGGTAATAATAACTTTTGTTTTTGTTTTAATTTTAGTAGCTTTCATAGCCTCATCAATTAAATCTTCAGGCAAATCAAGGGTTGTTCTCATCTTTGGCCTCCCCATTCATAGGTTATGCATAAAGTTAACATTTAATGCATACAATGTCAACTTTTTGCCGAACGCAGAAGTCAGGGACAGTCAGGGCTCCCACGGACTTCAGAAGAATCAATAAAATAGCAATCCAAAGCAATCTACCAAAGCGGCACGCCCCTGGCTGTCACCTGAACTGAGGTTAGTCGAAGATTTCCTTATAAATTGATTCATCAATTCGATCAAGCTGTAAGAATTGGAACATCAATCCTTCTGGCGGCTTCGATTAACTTGTTGTCTAGAGTGGCTATTGGAAGGCCTTTCCTCATTGCAAGATCCAGATATGAGGCATCATAGCTCGATAGACTATTTGCCCTTGCCAAAGCCAAAAGCTCCTTCATCATCATATCTGGTCGTTCATACTCCACAACGATCGGAAGTTGGGTTAGCAAAGTTATGAACCGAATACTATCTGATTCGCTGAGCCGCTTTTGACGCTCGGCCACTAACAAAACATTCACTACCTCAAGGGGCCATATCGATGGTACAACGGCGACAGCTTCAGTAAGCCTGTTCAGAACAATGTCGGCGTAATTGTTAGTTTCATCTTTGAAGCACCATGACATGACAACCGAATTATCGACAACGAAATGTTCGGCCATTTACCGCCTTCCTTCTTCAATCATGTCTCGAATTGAAATTCCACCAAGACTATGTTTGTCACGGAATTTTTGTAATTCAACGATGACTGATTTGGTATCCACTTTTTTATCAGGATCAGGGGGTTGTAAAACAGCCACTGGAACACCATGCTTCGTAATGGTAATACGCTCGCCCTTGAGCACGCGTTCCAGCAACTTGGGCAGGTGGGTTTTGGCTTCATATGCACCTACGGTTTCCATGGCATAACTCCTTAGACTAGTTTAAGACTAGTCTAAGGCGGATTGATTAATTTGTCAACCGCCATATTAAGATCAAAACCTTTAGTTTTTTTTACATCATCAAGGTAAATTTAATCTCAGCCGAACATTATATATTATGCGGTTGCAGGTTTTTTCCAGATTATCAGTATTTGCTTATGAATTGGTTTGAATTGGGGTCGGTGAATTGGGGTCGCCCATTAAAGGGTTTGTCAAGAGAAAAAACACCTCTCCCTTAAA
>JACNIG010000182.1 GCA_014383215.1 Candidatus Desulfatibia vada
TGGCAGACTTGATCTTGGCGGTTAGCGGGGCAAACTGATCGTCTATAATAAAGACACCGTCGTCTCCGACGCAAACGCCGATGTTACCTCCTGCGCCCTGGAGCATGTATATGTTTTCCGATAATTTAATCGTTGTTATTTCAACTTTGTCAAATTCCTGGCTGTAAGCGCTGGAATAACTCAAAACCAGCAGACATAACGACAAGCACAACAGACTGGCTCTACGTAAGTTCATTATGCACCTCCGGATGGATGAATTCGTGAAAAGCCTAATTCATCACGTTTTAGGTTTTTATAAGCCTCAGGCTTATTAAGTGTTAGGTTTTAGGTAATTAAAATAAACAGTGAACAAAGAAAAGTAAGCAGTGACAGTGAAAAGTAAACCCGTCTTCGCCAAGGCTACGCCGGACAAGCAGGGAGCAGCAACCCGCAACCCGCAACCCGCAACCCGCAACTCGCAACGCGCAACTGCAATGAGCAGTTTTTTTGGTATTAACGGGCGGATAAGTTGACAATTTTGTATTAACGACCATATATTGGCAATGTGGTTATGAATTCATAAAAAGCCGAATTAATAACGTTTTATGTTTTAAATTTTAACCCTAATTGAGGGATGCTATGACGGTTGATATTTACTGGGCCGACAAATATGTTGAGAAAAAGCGCAGCGGCAAAGAGGCGATTGGTATGCTCAAACGCGGGCAGCGGGTTTTTATCGGTTCTTCCTGCGGAGAACCCCAGTATCTGATCCGCATGCTGGCTGAAGCGTCGCAAATGTTTACGGACCTTGAGATTGTGCGCCTGCTAAGCCTGGAGACTACCCCGCTGACGTTGATTGCCGACAAAAGCAAGGGCCGGAGTTTTAATATCCGCTCGTTTTATTTAGGGTCGGCCAAGCCCAGGAATCTGGCTAAAAACATGCGCTATATTACACCCATGAACCTTTCGGAGATCCCGCGCCTCTTTACCAGCCGCCGTATGCCCATCCAGGTCGCTTTGATCCAGGTCTCGCCGCCGGACGATTTCGGCTGGATGAGCCTGGGGATTTCAGTGGATATCACCCTGGCGGCGGCCCAGTCCGCCGACCTGGTCATCGCCCAGGTCAATTCCCAGATGCCCAGGGCGCTGGGGCGCAGCTTTCTCCATGTCAACGAAGTGGACGTGATTGTGGAACACGAAGAAGAACTCCTTACCATCGGCGCACTACCCGAATTTGAGGCTGCCAATGCTATCGGCAGGATTATTGCCGGGCTGGTCGAAGACGGTTCGACCATTCAGATAAGCCCGGGGGCAACCCCCCAGGCTACCTTACTGGCTTTTTCCGATAAGAACGATCTCGGTATCCACACCCATTACCTCACCGACGATATCATGCACCTGGTCTCCAGGGGCAATGTTACCAACCGCAAAAAAGGTTTCAATGACGGCAAGCTGGTGGCCAGCAGTGCCGTGGGATCAAAGAATCTTTATGAATTTTTAAATGATAATCCTTCCATAGAGTTTTTACCTTCGGATTACGTCAATGATCCCGGGATTATTGCACGCCATAATAAGATGGTCTCCATGAGCGTGCCCATGGCCATGGACCTTACCGGCCAGGTCGCTGCCGACGCCCTGTATTATAATCATTATTCCGGAGTGACCGGCATGCTCGATTTTATCAGAGGGGCGGCCCGCGCGGATGGCGGCAAATCGATCCTGATGTTTCCTTCCACCGACCAACAAGGCCAAAGGAGCCGTATTGTTCCGATGCTCAGGGATACGGCCATCGTGGTTCCCCGGGGCGATGTCAAATACGTTGTCACTGAATACGGAGCCGTTAACCTGTTCGGCAAGAGCCTGCAGGAGCGGGCCATAGCCATGATCAGCATTGCTCATCCGGAATTTAGGGAAGAGCTCTTTTTTGAGGCCCAAAAAGCAGGATTGCTCGGGGCTGAGCGCACCCTGTCGGAATCGATTCACGGCATCTATCCGGTCAAATTGGAAGAGACCATGAAAATTGACGGTGATCTGATAACTTTCAGACCGGCCAAACCGGTTGATGACCGCAGAATTCAGGAGCATTTTTATAATCTGGATAAGGAAGATATCTACTCCCGATTTTTTAATTTCAAAACCAGCTTTGTGCGGGATGATGTCGAAGGCATGTTTCAAATCGATTATATCAACAATTTGACCTTACTGGCGGTAGTCGGGGAATTCGGGTTCGGCAAGGTGGTTGCCGCGGGAGAATATTATCTGGATCCGTCCACCAACATGGCTGAAGTCGCCTTTTCGGTGGACAAAGCATGGCAGGGCAAGGGCTTGGGGAAAATATTAATAAAAAAACTGTCAGGAGCAGCCCGGGAAAACGGTATCGCCGGCCTGACGGCCTATACCCTGCCCGGCAACAAGGGCATGGTAAGGCTTTTTAAAACCATGCCGTACAAAATTACAACCGTTCATCAAGGTGATGTGATTGAATTGACGTGCCGGTTTGATGAACTCGCCTGAAGGGTTCAGGGTTCAAAGGTTCGGGGTTCAGGGTTCGGGGTTCAGGGTTCAAAGGTTCAGGGTTCAGGAAAAAAGCACGGAGTGCTTAACCTTGAACCGGGAACGCTGAACCTCTGAACCTCAATATTACAGCATAATACACGATAAATTCCGAAATATGGAGTTAATGGAGTTAAAGGAAGCGAAGATACATGACTAAACACAGCGTTTTATTTCTGCCGCATAATAAAAAAGTAACTGTGCCCCACGGTCATAATTTGATCCGCACCGCCATGGAAGCAGGGGTTCACATTAATGCCTCCTGCGGCGGTGAAGGTGTCTGCGGAAAATGCCGGGTGATGATTGAAGACGGTACTGTTGAGGGGGGCATTTCCTCAAAGCTGAAAAAAGCCGATCAGGAAAAAGGCTACCGGCAAGCCTGCCTGGCGGAAGTCAAAAGTGATCTTGTCATACGTGTTCCCATTGAATCCGAGATCGATGCGAATGTGTTGAACCTGCACAGCACACCGCGGCACACCGCCGAGATCCAGGAAATGAATCTGGAGGAATTAAAAGATAAAGGCCTTTTCATGCCGCCGGTTGAGAAAAAGTACTTAGAACTTCCCGAGCCCAATGCCCAGGACAACCTGCCGGATGTAACCAGACTCGTCAGTTACCTGCAGATAAAACACGACGAACATCGACTGGTGGTCGAAATGCCGGTGATACGAAAACTACCGGATATTTTAAGAAAAAACGATTTCAAGGTCACGGCGACCCTGGCCCGCCCGGTGCAGTCCGGCCGCAAGACCAATATCATCAACATTCAGCCGGGGGATACTACCGATCGCAACTATGCCATTGCTCTGGATATCGGTACGACCACCATTTATGCACAGTTAATCGACTTGATTACCGGCAAAGTCACGGCCCAGTTTGGAGAATATAACGGTCAGATCAGCTATGGTGAAGACGTTATCAGCAGGATTGTCTTCGCGGAAAAAGCCGGCGGGCTGGAGAAACTTAGTAAGGTCGTCGTAGAAACCATTAACAAGTTAATTGGCAAACTCGTTAAGCGGGCTAAAATCGATATTGACGAAATTTCCTCGGTTACCTTAGCGGGCAACACGACCATGTTCCAACTGTTGCTGAAGATCAACCCCCGTTATATCCGGCGTTCACCGTATGTGCCGGCGTCAACGCTGTATCCGCCCATTAAAGCCGTCGATCTGGGTATGGAATTAGGAGACCACACTACGGCGCTGCTTTACCCGGCCGTCTCCAGCTACGTGGGCGGAGACATTGTGGCCGGTGTCATGGGATCCGGCATGTATCGCACCGAAAAACTTACCCTTTTCATGGATATCGGCACCAATGCAGAAGTTGTGATCGGCAACAAGGATTGGCTGGCCTGTGCCGCCTGCAGTGCCGGTCCTGCATTCGAGGGCGGCGGTATCGAATTCGGCATGCGGGCCGCCAAAGGTGCCATCGAAGATTTTTCCATGGACCCCTTTACCTTTGAACCCATGAACATCACCGTCGGCAATGTCAGGCCCAAAGGTATTTGCGGCAGCGGCCTGATTACCATTACGGCCGTAATGTTTGAATTGGGGGTGATTGACAACCGCGGAAAATTCAACCTCGATCTGAGTACTCCCCGCATCCGCAAAACCGACGGCATTTTTGAATACGTGCTGGCCTGGAAGGAAGAGACCCAAATCGACAGAGATATTGTCCTCACGGAGCCGGATCTTGACAATCTGATCCGCGCCAAAGGTGCCCTGTACAGTGGTTGTATGACCCTTCTGGAAGAGGTGGGGCTCGGGGTCAATGATATCGAACAGATTTTTCTGGCAGGCGGCTTTGGGAGCTATGTAGATCTTGAAAAAGCCATGGTCATCGGCCTGCTGCCTGAAATAGACCCTGATAAAGTACGGTATATCGGCAACGGTTCCCTGATGGGGGCTAAAATGAGTGCCCTGACAAACCGCATCCGCAAAGATGTGGTGGACGTAACCAAACGGATGACAAATTTCGAGCTTTCGGAAACCGCGTCTTTTATGGATAACTATGTGGCCGCTCTTTTTTTGCCCCATACAGATATAGATCAATTCCCCAAACTCAAAGCCCGCCTTAAAGCCCGCAAAGCTCTCCGGAGTTGATCCCGCCGGTACCGGCATAAATTTTCCAAATCACTGAAGTAAATCATCAAAAAAGTCAACTCAATGTCGTTATCAATTAATTGTGACTTATCTATTGATGGCGTCGTAAAAAGTCCCATCTACTGCGCTTGTCCGCCTCAGGTGGGTTGTAGCATTTTTTCAGAGACCCGGCATACTACATGTATAGCCTCGTACCTGAAAAAATACTATGCCTTGTATATGAACCTTTTTACTTAGCCATATATAGTTGAATTCGTGACTTTTT
>JACNIG010000416.1 GCA_014383215.1 Candidatus Desulfatibia vada
TCAAAAAATCTCATGAAACGTGGCATGATAGTCTCATAAAGCGTGACACACGACAAGTAAAGTGGAGCGTGATGAAGACGGGTATATTATGATAGATCTATAGCCTCTATTTTTAATTGGGTTTTGAAATTACTAATAACTGCCCTTGATTTTTGATGGCCCGGAGTAGATGTGGCCCCGGGCATCTTTATTTTCATTAGCTCCTTCCTTTAAGCTCAACCAGGGTCGCCCCCCACCCGCCGGCGTCGTAAGGTGCGTCTTTGAAAGATAATACCATGGGATTTTTTTCTAAAAGTTCCTGAACTCTTTTTTTAAGTATGCCTTTTCCCTTGCCATGAATGACTCTTACAGAGTAGATTTGTTTTTCAATACAGGCGGTAAAGTAATCAGCAAAAAGATTCGGAATTTCTTTGGGTTGAAAGGTGTGCAGGTCAAGGATGTCTTCTATGGGCATTATTATCGGTTTCATGATATGATCCCTAATTGTAACAGCTCAGCCACAAAGGCACAAAGAAAGAGTATGGATTATAAAGCTTAATGATTCAGTTTTATTGGTTAAATTGGTTCCATTGGTTTGGTTGGTTAACAAATAAAACTAATTAAACCAATAAAACCAATCGGACAATTTAAATTAGTACTATAATCTTAGAGGCTTGGTGTCTTGGTGGCTGAACTATTACCCTTAATTGAGTTAAAAATCAATTAAATGTTTAACATGTTGAAATTTATAGCACTCCCTTTTTTTGCATACCTTCTTGGTTCTATCCCTTGGGGCCTTGTTTTGACCCGCATGTTTACTTCCGTCGATATCCGGCGACACGGAAGCGGAAACATCGGTGCCACCAATGTAAGACGCCTGGCCGGTCCGGCATTAGGCGCGCTGACCCTTGCGGGGGATATGCTGAAAGGCGCTATTCCGGTCTGGCTTGCTTTGACCATTACAAGTCCGGGTGATGTTCAAGGTGAAATCTACATTGCAGTGGTTGCCTTTTGCGCTTTTGCCGGACACCTGTATCCGGTTTATTTGAAATTCAAAGACGGTGGCAAAGGGGTTGCAACCGCCGCCGGCTGTTTTTTTATAATTTCACCCGCGGCCGGCATTGTCGCCATACTGGTCTTTATCATGTTTGTCTGCTGGGTTGATCGAGTCTCCGCGGGATCACTTGCGGCAGCGGCCGTTTTACCGCTTGCTGTTTGGGAGTCCTCCCACTCCGGGATCTTCACCGTCTGTGCCGCGGCAACAACGATATTCATCTATATCCGTCACAAGGATAATATCAAACGGCTTTTAGCGGGAACAGAACCGACGATATCAAACCTGAATTGAGCCGGTGGATGCATTTAGTTGCCGGTGCAGCTTCCATAAATTCCCATATAAGATCTTAAGTTTCCTGCTAATAGAGCCGATAATATAAATTAGTGTCCATCCATAAATGGCCCTTTTTGCCCTGCTCGGCGTTCTCCGCGGGTTTCCGGCTGCGGCGTACAGACGTACGCCTCACCGAAAACCCTTGTGCGGCCTTGATCAGGACAAAAATTGCTCATTTCTGAATTGGACACCCATCGTATTCATTTTGGATTCGTGGATGGACACGAATTAGTACCTTGATCGTAATCAAAATGAAGATTTAAAAGAAAAATTATATTTCACTAATAGAAGCCTCTTATATGTTTAGAATAAAATAAATTTAATGAATTAGGTTCTATGAACACCTATACGCCTTCCAAAATAAAAGCCTCTCAATTCACCCCTTCGAAGCCGATTGATGAGTATTTGCAAGAATCCGTAAAAAAGATTGCCGTCCTTTTTACGGATATAGTGGGCTCCAGTAAATTTTTTAAATCCCATGGTGATACAGCCGGTCGTAAAATGCTCAGACAGCATCAGGAGATGGCTTCTCCGGCCGTTGTTGAACATGGCGGCATAGTTGTTAAGGTCTTGGGTGATTCCATAATGGCTTATTTTTCAAATCCGCAAGAGGCACTTAAGTCCGCAATAAAAATTCAACAAAAATTTCAAAGCTTTAACCAGAGTAAAGATCCCCGTTATCAAATTCATATTCGAATGTGCATTCATTATGGCGGCGGCATCGTCGAAGATAAGGATATCTTTGGTGATGTTGTAAATATGGCGGCTAAATTCCTTCCTCTTGCGGGCAGCGATCAGATTTTTGTTTCACATGAATTATACACACAAGCCCGGGAGCTACCGTCCCTTCAATTCGAAGTGGTCGATTTGCCGATTAATAAAAAAGTGTTAAAAGGGCTGACCATATACAAGTTAATCTGGGATGAAACCATCACTTTTGATCCTTATGTTAAAACATTACTATATTTCAAGCCAGTGTGGGAGCTTGGTGAAAGTAACTTTGCCAAAGCCTGGGACAGTCTGATTGACAACAAGGATAGTTTATGGGCAGGGAAAGTAGAGAAGGAAAATATCCTTGCTGATAAATCTGTGGCGTTAATTGTAAAAGACCCCGGCTCATCATTGTCTTTGGCCATGGATGTCATGAAGTTTCTCAACTCAAAGCTTGCAAAAGATAGTCTGCCCTTTCTTCCTCTACAAATAATCGTTGATTCCGGTACCTATGTGAGAGCCGGCAGACTGGCTCTTGAAGACCTAAAAGTTGACTGGGAGGAAATCAAACCGGAGGACATCTACATTTCCTTCGCGGCCTATAAAGCCATCGGAGAAAGTGAAACTTTTTCCGTTTCCCCCAAGCCTGATAAAAAGCATCCCCAATCCTTTTATAAAGTAGAGCTTAATGAGCAACTCCAAAATAAACCCGGTCTCTTTTTATACCAGAGCGCTCTTGTTCAAGGGGAATATTCCCCCTGCTATTACTGCGGCGACAGAAAACATTTGACTGAAAATTGTCCATCTAAACAATTCTCAAAGATAACCCATGTTATGAAAGACCTGGGTTATTTGCCATTAGAAAAAATAAACAAATTATTTTTCAATTACCTCACCAAAACAGATATAAATGCCGGGGATGGGGCTGAGTCTTTGAGTAAGTCAGACCGAGCAACTCAATGGGCCTACAATGCATTTTGTGAGCTCAAAATGGTTTATCAACTGCGCTTTTTAAGATTGCTTTGGAAAACCAGGGAGGATAGCTGGAACAATATTAAGGAAAACAAAAGTGAGACGGCCAAAGGTGGCCTAATCTGGTTAGGTCAGGATTGTCTGCGAGTCTCTAAGATGGATCAGGCCGAGACAATACTATTAGACGCCCTGGAAAAACACCCGCAAGATTTCAGAGTTCATTGTGCGATGGGGTTTTTGAATGTTGAGGGCAAAGATTTCCTGCAGGCAAAGCACTATTTTGGCAGGGCTCTTGAATATGCCGAAACAAGGCCCCAAAAAATCTTTGCCCATTTTTTGCTTTCACGCCTTTACTCTCTGAACAATGACCGCGGCAAAGCGGAAGATCACATTAATAAGATATTGCACATAGAACCTGGTTGTTCTGAGGCCGTTTACCAGGACATTATATTTCAATTTGGGCGTCAGAAAAATGCCGAGGCACTGCGGAGATTGATCAAGCTTATCAGAAATAATCGAGAATATTATTTGTATGCCTTAATCGATCCGGAATTGGCAGCTTTTAATGAAATAATTCATCCGGAACTGAACAATCTATTACATGAGGCTCAAGAAGAAGCCAAACAAATTCAGGCAGAAGCCGAACAGAAAGCAAATAAATTAGAAGAGCAATTAACTGCAGAAGAAAAAAAGATAAATGATCCCAGGGCGCTATTTTTAAAAATTGAAGAGCTGTCAAAGGCTGATAGTTATTTCAACTGCCTGGATATTATTTATTACGGTAGTTCTATCATCGATATAGGGTCCAGGTACCTGGAAGACCGCAGAATGAAACTCTTGAGGGTGCTCAATATATTAAGACCACGTGTTAATAGTTGCATAGTTGCCGTCAATAATTTTTCCAACCGCAGTTTAATAGTCGCTATATCTCGGAAATTAAACAATGTTCAGATAAAAATGGATGATAATGTGACCATAGCAAGGGGTAGTGATCCGGAAAGGTTAAAGGATGCCTTTGTTGAGGCCAATAAACTTGCCGAAGAATTGAAACAAGTTGAATCGGAATTAAAAAAGTTACAGAAAACCCAGCAGATGTTATTCTTTATCGCTAAATTTTTTAAAAATACTTTTATTTTTCAGTCGGTTAATCTGCTGATCGCCTTCCTTCTTTTTCCAATTTGCACCTATTACATGCACTTTTTTTTGCCGGAAATTAGGATTACGCCTGAAAATATCTGGGAATACCAAAAAATAGTTATAATTTTAGGTGGATTTTCCGGCCTGTGTCTGGCCCTGATGCTAAGCACAAAAAATATGCCCGAAAAATAATCTTTATTTTTATTAAAAATTCAAGCAATTCTTTAGCGCTTGCCATTGGCTTCTTCCTCACGTTTTAACACAACTTTTCAAAAGCTTTTGGGCTTCTTTGTGGTCCGGGTCGATCTTTAGCAATCTCTTCAAGGCTCTTTCAGCCCAAATCGGCTTGCCTAAAGTTATATAATCCTGGGCAAGGTGGAGTTTAATTTCCGGGTTTGCGTCATCATTTTTTTCCGCTTCAATCAAATATGGCAATGCTTTATTGACATCACCTAAAGATTCCCATGTTTTACCCAGCTTAAAAAAAAGGTCCGTCCGCTGCGGCAGTTGACTGATCAGCTTCTTTAAAAGGGAGGCGGCATACTCCCCTGCTCCGTTATTACAACAAAAATCGGCAACTTCCTCCTGAAGCACTAAAGGAGTTTTCGAAAATTTGAAAGCCTGGGTAAATACATCAATGGCTCTGGGGGTCATGTTCCTTTGAACCAGGGTCTTGCCAAAACTGATTCCG
>JACNIG010000158.1 GCA_014383215.1 Candidatus Desulfatibia vada
GCGGCTCTGCCGGTACGACCACAGGTATACCGTGCTTTGCAACCTCCATGGCAAGTTGACCATAGCTTTGATCAAGTTTAAAAGGACTGATGTTACATGCTACCATTGATATAAAGGGGCGCTGCCTGAGCTTTTCGGGGGAACCGGCGATAATTTCGGCCATACGGATGACATTTTTCACCCCTTCCACCGTATAAACGCCGCCCATAACGTGCTTGCGTGTGCGATTGAGGGCCGCGCCAAACCGGTTTACATCCACCTGTTCCACCGGAAGGTCATTCGGGAACACGTTCAGCATGTAAAAATGGATGTTATCCAAGGCATCAACCAGGCGGGCCATTTTTTTGATATCTTCCAACCCGGAGCGCCGTGCCTTGTTTTCCCCGGGATCCAGAACATTGAGGGCGGTGCCGCCGGTCCCCATATAAACCTTGGTGCCGCCGATTTCGCAGTCCAGGCTGCCATTGTCGGCTCTGCCGTACAGATGCACCACCGACGGCGCCAGTTCAATCAGCTCCTTAACCAGCTTGGGATCGAATTTAGCGATGCGGGCGGCACGGTCAATCGTTGCGCCGGCTTTTCTAAATAGTTCTAAAGCTTCCGGGAAATTCACCTGGACGCCGATTTCGGAAAAAACCCGCAGACTGGTTGTATGAATTTTATTGATATCCTCATCGCTCAGGGGCTTGTATTGCCCTCCGTGCAATCCTCTGCGACTTGTCATTGTTTTAACCTTTCTTTTAAAGATCTCTTCTCTCAGGACAGTCCGTTTTGCGGCAATCGGAACAGGGGATGTATGGATCTACGCCGTTTTCATCATCGCTATAGATTCCAAATACACCAGAAATGGATTTGCGGGGCGTCATCAGGCAGGCATCGTTCAACTCAACACCGATGGTCTCTGAATCGACGAGCTTGAAAAATTCTTTTTGTTCGGTAACAGGCCAGTCGCAATAACCCGGGCTAAAGCACAGGGTCACCTGTTTGCCGTGGTTGTTATATTCACCCTTCATACGCTCATGAAAGGTTGCCACCATATTATCAGCAGCTACGGATGACATAGCGTCCAGGATGTACGCTTCCGACAGACGGTTTTTTTCCATGAGCCGCTGGATCTCGCCTTCAATGCCATCGCCTAAGGTGGCGATATAACATACGATTTCATCACAATCTTTTAACGTTTTTGAAAGTTTCGGACTTTTAAATTTCGTCCCTCCTTTTAGAAGAACGGTCCCCTTTTCTGTCGTATCGATTCTCGCATTCTGGTAGTACAAAGAAGGATCGATGAGTTCGTCAAATACCGCATCCAACTTTTCTATTTTCGTGCAGGTCGAACGGGAAACGTTGCCAAAATCGTCACTCCCAAAAAGTTTGGCCAATTCATTTTTATCTATGGTCGGTATGACTTCCATCTTAAAATCCCTTTATATCAGCATGTTCTTTCTGTAAAGATGTTTTGTACAGGTATTTGTTTAATATTAATTGTTTTATGTGAAACAATTACATTAAAACAAATCTTTTGTAAAGGTTTTTAAAATTTTTATTACCTGAGTTGAGCGATTTTTGCGGAGTTATGTGCTGAGATCTTGATGCAGAAAGATTTGCACAAACCGTCACGAAAAGTGCTCGGGATCTTCGTCAGCATACCCGTGGATATGTCGAGGATTTTTGCAAAGGCTTTATACGCAAGTCCCAGATCCCGCATCGGCGGGGAGATCGGTGCAGATCTAGTAAAAAATCGCTCAATTTAGATTTTACGAAGTGTTCGGGAATACCGGCGGTGTTACTTGACCTCCAGATCCTGGACGTCAAGCATGTCGGTAAGTATGCTGAGGGAACACACGATCTGTTCTATTTTGGCCTTTTCAGTTTGTCTCAAGCCATCAATGATCTTTTGCTGGATGGGCGGTGGAGCATTTTCAGCCAACTTTTTTCCGGCTTCGGTGAGCTGGACGGTAATCACACGGCGATCCGGAGAGTTTCGCATCCGCTCCACGAAGCCTTTTTTTTCCAAACGGTCGACAACTCCGGTGACCGTGCTGGACTTAACCATCATATGCTTGGCGATTTTGGAGGGTGGCAAAGGACCATTCTCATCAAGCGCTAAAATGCAGTTGAGCTGTGCTGCGCTTATCTGATATTTTTTATTTAACTCCTTGGTATAGAGCTCACTCGCCTGAATGAGCCTGCGAATCGAATAGATGATCTGCTTGGCGTGGTCAGGCGGAAATTGATTGTCTATAGTATTTAGGTTACCGCTGCTGTCAGTTGACATTTTATTTTATTCCTGTTGAAAAGTTTTTAGCTCAAACAATCTATTACTTTAGACAAATCGATAAAGCAATCTATTTTTTGTTCTTTAGACTTTTTTCTAATATTCATAGAACAAGTTGACTGGGCTTCTCGTGGGAACGCTGACTTCATTGCTTGTTAACCCGGTTTGAAATGGCGGCTTTTACCGTAAAATCTTGGGACATGGGGGTTAATTATATCGGTATTTGCTGTGGTGCCGGAATTTTCTTGACTTTATTGCTGTTTTTTAATTATTTGATGGGTCTGTTCAGGTGCTCGTTGAGAGCTCAACTTGGGTTGAAGGGAACCCCGTGAGATTCGGGGACGGGCCCGCCGCTGTAATCGGGGACGAAAGCCGCAATAAACCACTGCTCATCTTCCGTTGAATGGGAAGGCGCGGTCAGTAGAACGATCCGAAAGTCAGAAGACCTGCCTGAATGGAAGGCTTGACCTGCGAGGACAGAGGCAAGCCATGTGATCTTGAGGATAAAAAAGGGACATCCCCGGGTCGATTTAATATCGCTTCGGGGATTTTTTGTTGACCGGTGAATAATGCATAACCTGAATATAAATAATAATAAACAGCGGGGGTTGTGTCTGGCTGTCTTGGGAACAGCGTCTGATGTTGGAAAAAGCATCGTCACTACAGCCCTTTGTCGTATTTTTGCAGACCAAGGCGTACGGACTGCGCCGTTCAAAGCCCAGAATATGTCAAATAATTCAGGAGTTACGCCCGAAGGTCTGGAAATGGGACGTGCTCAGATCGTGCAGGCCGAAGCCGCCGGAATACCTCCCCATGTGGATATGAACCCGATCCTTTTAAAGCCCACCGGTGATACCGGTTCCCAGGTGGTAATCCTGGGCGAAGCTTTTGAAGATCTAACGGCCATCCAGTACTATAAAAATAAAACCCGCCTGTTCTCCATCGCCTGTTCGGCATTAGACCGCTTACGCGACTTGTACGATCTTATTATCATGGAAGGGGCCGGTTCTTGCGCCGAAGTCAATCTTATGCCGGACGACCTGGTAAATCTACGCATGGCCGAATATGCCGACGCCCCCGTAATTGTGGTGGCCGACATCCATAAAGGAGGCGTTTTTGCCCAAATCATCGGAACCCTGGAATGTTTGCCTCAAAAACAGCGAGATCAGATCGCAGGTTTTATTATCAACCGCTTTCGTGGAGACATGCGTCTGTTTGACGCCGGAGTCCGCTGGATACAGGAGCGCACCGCTAAAAAGGTGCTGGGCGTGCTGCCCTGGTATAACCACTTCCACATTGAGTCTGAAGATTCGGTGGTGATTGAAAACCCCAAAGCGATATCGCCGGAGAAAATCGATTCACCGGCAATCGCGGTTATCCGCCTGCCCCATATTTCCAATTTTACCGATTTCGACAGCCTTTCGAGTTTGCTTGGACTTGATGTCTATTTTATTGAAAAGCTCCAGGACCTCTCCGGGTTCAGGGCCGTTATCCTGCCCGGATCAAAAAATACGCGATCGGATTTAAACTGGCTGCATGCAACCGGATGGTCTCAAAAAATCAGCGCTTATGCCGATCAGGGCGGACATATATTAGGTATTTGCGGCGGATATCAGATGATGGGCCATGCTGTGCACGACCCGGATGGTCTGGAAGGCCGTCCGGGTAAAAGCCAAGGACTGATACTCCTGCCGGTTGAAACCATTCTAAAAGCCCCCAAAACGACGACACGATCGAGGTTCGCCTGGCAGGATATAGAAGGCACCGGCTACGAAATTCATATGGGACAGACCCGGCGGCTCGATGGAGAGCCTCTGTTTCAGGTCTTTGAACGCAACCGCATTCCATGTGAAACTGAAGATGGATGTACGATACACGCATCGCGTATTATGGGAACCTATATGCATGGGCTGTTCGATACGCCCGGCATCACCAAGCGCTGGTTAAACATTGTCGGTCTTGGCAAAATCACGTTGCCCGATCCTTATGGCCTGGCAGCCAAAGATACGGCCTATGACCATCTGGCCGCTCATTTTGAAAAACACATTGATGTTTCGGAAATTGTTAAACTGATAAACAAATAGTTCAATGGTCGAGGAGTTTTCTCTTATGGTCGCTTCATGGAAAATCATTTTTTAAAACGTGTGAACTCGTGTATAAGGGCTCGTAAAGAAAGAACAGAGGCCTTTTATCACAAAAAACAACAGGTTTGCTTTACGATGGGCAATCGTTTGCTATGAAACAATTGCGGCATACGTCTGTTCTTTCTAACGGATCCCTAATACACTCAAACAGCACACGCTTTAAAAAAAGATCATCCATTCCGCTGACAGATAATGCTCTATAAGAAAAACTCGCTGACCACCCAAGTAGTTAAATAATTGAATTAGTCCGGAGTTGGTTGTGAAAAAAGTTGTCTTAATCATGGGGGGATGCCGGAGCGGTAAAAGCCGTTATGCTCTTGAGCTGGCGTCACAAGTAACTGAAAAGAATAATATATTTATCGCAACCTTAGTGCCCGGCGATGACGAAATGAAAACGCGGGTCCAGCGTCACCAAAAAGAGAGAGATCAGCACTGGAAAACGTTTGAGGCTCCCATCCGGT
>JACNIG010000418.1 GCA_014383215.1 Candidatus Desulfatibia vada
AATATTTATGATTGCTGCCGAAACGTTTTACAACTTCTCGAATAATTTGACAAATCATAAATATTTGGTCACCCTTAGATAGCGTATTTGATAGCGCCTTTTTTGAAAAATTCTGAAGCCCGACGATTTTCTAAACCCTAACTTATTGAGAAGTAACGATTCGACGTTTTAAGCATTTGCAATTACAATATAAAAATCACTACCTAACACCAAAAGCTTAAAATCTAAAACGTGATAAGTTCAACTTTTTGCAAAACCATTATTTAGGTTTATATTTTATTCTGCCTGCCAGTGCAAGGCCCTGCAGTTCCATTTCCCCGTTTCGCCGCTTTTTTCCCTTTTTATCAAAGCTGTAATTGTTATTTTCATCTTGTTTAGTTTGGCAACCGACTCGATTCGAAAAATGTCGCTGGAGGTTGTAATCAGGTCGGGAGCGATTTCAACATCACTGAGCCCGGGTACATTCTTATACCAATTAGGCTTTGCAAGGTCATGGATGTATACGTCATCAGAAACCTCCTGCCGGTATTCATATATTGCTTCGGCCAGACCTTCTTCTCCGGGCGGCAGCAAGGCCTCGAGTACCGGGAGGTCTGCGGTATTGATATTTATTTTGCCTTCATAAGTAAAAGAGCTGCCGGAGGCAGCAGTCATGCCTTGGACGGTTATATATTTTGAGATTCCCGGTACCTGTTCGCTACCCCCATAGAGCTCCGAGGTAATACCTTTCACAAGCGCCAGTTCGCTGATATGGGGCAGGACGCCGTTTCGGCAGGCATAGGGAGGGTCAAGATCCCGATAATAGTCCGATTCAGCTCCACTCAATCCCGTAATGGCTTCGTCGTCTCCGGTATCCAGCCAATCTTTGAGCGAGTTGATAATAGTCTCCGGTTCGGTTTCTTCCAGGGACTCTTTACCGGCAATCAAATTTGTTAGAAAACGATCCCACAGCAACCTTTGGGGCTCATTAAATTCACGGCCTGCAGGGAATTTAAGCAGACTGTTGACCTGAATTTTGCCAAGCTCATCACTGATGGTGAGTTCTACAGTCACATCTTTAAGGGGCATATCCTGCAAAACCTCCCTGACTTTGTCGGGATCGGCCCAGTCTTCCTGCAGCGAATCTGAGTCTGAATCGTATTTATCCTTTATCAGTATCGCTTTGGCGGCATTTGCCCCGGCGAATGCCGCCTGTAAAAGGGTAACACGGTCCCGGGTTGAGGCTGCGGAAAAAACCGTCGAACGCATTCTGCGGTTCATCTCCAGGGAAGTCACAATTAGGATTGCAGTGACGGCTAATGTCACCAGCAGCGCTATTCCGCGCTCATTTGCAATAATTTTTACAGGCATACATTTCCTTATTTTAATTTCTCCCTTATTACCGGCAGTGTTACCATGGTTTCAAACAGCACGGAGTCTGAACCGGTGTCCAACTCGAGTTTTATTTTGACAGCTTTAGGGGTTGCATACTCGTAGGTCTCGTCATCGGAGTCCCACACATCGTATTCCTCACCTTCCTGATCTAAATATTTGATTGTCAGTGCTTTAACGTCTTCGCACAATACCGGGTCGCTCGCTTTTTCTTCAAAATCCTGAAAGGGGTACGAGTTGTCGGCACGTTTTAGGACAAAACCGGCATCATCTGTCCCTTGAACATAATAGACGATTTCGACGATGCCGCTGGGTCTGCTTTTTCCTAAAGGCAGATGCGCCAGTGAAGTAAATCTGAGCCAGGGAAAGTCGCTGCCCTTGATAGTGGTAGCTTCACCCACAATGCGGAAAAGGTCAGGCGGATCGTCAAAATCCGGAGGCATGTAACCCGGCGGCAGAGAAACATGGACGGACTGCAGGTCCATAATCATCCGGTTCAGACAGTTTCGGGCCATTTCGTAAGAAGTAATATCTTTATTGATGGTATCTGTATTTGAAAACACTATGCGATAAGAAGCAAAGACAGTAGTAATAATGATAGCGAAAATAAAAATTGCAATCAAAATTTCAAGCAGGGTGAAGCCGGCGACGGGTTGCTGGTTGCTGGTTGCTGGATGCTGGATGCTGGTTACTGGACGCTGGTTGCTGGACGCTGGATGCTGGATACTGGTTGCTGGTTGCTGGTTGCTGGATGCTGGATGCCCCGCTTGCAGCGGGATTTCCGCTTCGCTCCAACTGGCTTTGGGCACTGGATGCTGGGTACCGGATGTCTGTTTCATGATCAAAAGATACAACCCTTAAAATTTGACCCTAATTGAGCGGCGCAGCCGCGTCTTATAAAATCGCGAAGCGATTTTATTCCGTGTAAAACCGGTATGTTCTTAAATTGTAGGTAAATTCATCATTGCCGGCAGATAAGGTAATGTCGATTTTTTTTAAATTCTCGGCAGTCTTGCCGAGTGCTTGAGACTCAACATCACCGGTGGTAATCTTCCAGTTATAACCCGGAAATTCATCCCCGAAGCTTCCGGAATCATCTGTTAGTTCACCCAAAGGTTTTATTTCAAATTCGGCCATTTTGTTTTGCGCCAGCAAGGGTGCGGTTGTATAGAACCTTGCAGCCTGATGCATGGAAATGGTTTGGGCATGCAGCCGATATACGCTCACAAGCACAAGGGCAATTATGGACATGGACACCATAATTTCCAGCAATGTAAAACCAAAATCTGATTGCAATTTTTTCAATCTTCAAATCCCACATAGTCCGGGAACATTTTTACCTGCTGCAGAAACGGTTCAATTAGAAAAGACAATTGCTCGTTGTCATTGTTTTCAATATGAATAATGGCCATATCAGAGTATCCCTTTTCATAGAAATAAATATCAGCGCGACCCGCTTCAATTTTGTCGTCATGGGGATACTCGACTGCCAGCACCCTTATATCATCCGGCAGTTGATAAGCATTTTGAGACGCATCTTGAAGCTCATCTTCCGTCATAGACGCATGGGACACCCACATGCTGTTGGAATCCATTTCGACGTTTAGAACGTAAAGCTTATGTTCACGAACGGCGCTTTCTTTTAGGGCCCGGATTTTAGCTGTAATCCAGCGCGATGTTTTTTTAGTGTTATCTGTCAAAACCGTATTATGAAAGCGCGGTATGGCGATAAATAGGATTAAACTGATTAAAGAGATGACAACAATAATTTCAATGAGGGTGAAACCGCTGTTTTGTTTAAAATAACCCATAGATGTGTTTGGGAAGGTTAATGGTAACTATTCGATTTCCCAGCTATTTATATCCTGATTCTTATCTTCGCCGCTGGGGACGCCGTCAGCACCGTATGATATAATATCGTAGTCGCCGTGCATGCCGGGAGACAGATAAACAAATTCGTTGCCCCAGGGATCGAGGGGAACCTTGCCTTTTTCAAGATATCCGCCTTTGTGCCATTTTCCGGCGAGGTTCCCGGTTTCCGGTTTTTCAACAAGCGCCTGCAGTCCCTGTTCGGTATCCGGGTAATTGCCGTTGTCAAGCTTGTATAACCTCAGTGCCGTTGCCAGGCCTTCAATCTGGATCTTTGCTTTAAGCTGTTTGGCCTCCTCGGGCCGTCCGATTATCCTGGGTACCAAAAGCCCGGCAAGTATCCCCAAAATAACAATCACAACCATTATCTCAATCAGAGTAAATCCTGAGCTTTCATTTAATTTCTTTATAGTTCGAGTATGCATTCTGTCTCCATTTTTAAATTACATTACTAGCTGGTTCATTTCAAATAACGGAAGGCAGATGGAAAGGACAATAAAAAAAACAGCGACTCCCATTATCAATATTATTACCGGTCCGATTAGTGACGCCATGCTCATAATGGTCGTTTCGACTTCACGCTCAAAAACATCGGCGGTTTTATACAGCATGGTTTCCAGCCTACCACTCTGTTCGCCGATGCTAACCATCTGGATCGAAATGTCTGGAAATATCTTACTTTCAGCAAGTGCCGAACCTAGAGTTTGGCCTTTGCCGACTTCTTTGGCGGCGTCTTCGATGGCATTGGCGATTAGTTCGTTTCCTACAATGTTTTTTACAATTTCAAGTGCGGTCAGCATGGAAACGCCGTTTTCAAGCAGGGAGCCGAGGGTTCGAGCAAAACGAGCCACTGCTAATTTTTTGACCAAAAGACCCGATCCCGGCAATAACAGCATGCTTTTATCAAGCAAGTACCGTCCCTTTGACGTATTTACAATGCTCCGCAGAGCGATCAGCATTGCTGCGCCCAGGGCCAAAATAAGCCACCAGTATTTTTTGAAAAAAGCACTAATACTTATCAGAATTACCGTCGGAAGAGGGAGCATCTGATTCATATCGGCAAAGATTGAGGTTATGTTGGGAACTACAAATGTCAACAGCAGGTAGAGAACCAGCGCCCCAATAAAGGTCATCAGAATCGGATAAGCCAGTGCGGACTGGATACTTTGCTTCAGAGCCTGTTGTTTTTCAGTGATGTCCGCGAGCCGTTCCAGAACGATTTCGAGGGTACCTGATGTTTCACCGGCATGCACCATGTTCTCGTATAGCTCGGAAAAAGTCCTTGGATAAAGAGACAAAGATCGGGCGAAACTGTTTCCTTCTACAACGAAATCTTTGATCTTTGACATTTGCCTTTTAAGCACCTTGGAGCCGGTATGCTGAATGAGACTATCGATAGCCGATACCAGCGGGATACCCGCGCCGACGAGGGTTGCCAGTTGTCGGGTCATCACGGCAACTTCAGCCGGCGTAACACGCTGAAAGTAGCGCGTAAATGAAAGCGTGCGGGATTCTTTTTTTGTGGGGGAATCATGGACTTCCTTGACAGCGACCGGAAAAGCCTTGAACGCGCGAATCTTTTGGCGGGCAATTATGGGACTTTCGGCGTCAATGATCCCCGAAGT
>JACNIG010000417.1 GCA_014383215.1 Candidatus Desulfatibia vada
CGCTTGCCGGGTGGTGTGGGGGCTGGGGGAGAAAAACCCCCGGCTACCCGATTATACTTTTTTATGAATATTCTTATCTTTGCCTTAATTTCCAATTAATGCCTAAACCCAACAGCACAAAAAAAAGGATGTGTCCCATTAATTGTAACATATCATTGAATGGACCAAGAAAAAGAGCGACTGCTATTGCACCACCGATATAATACCACCAAGGCATTGGCCCCTTTGATTCCAATTTGTCTTTAATAAATTTTGATCTTTTTTGATTGCGATATGTAATTATTCCGTAAATAATGAAAAAAACACCGACTCCGAAATATATTGGTAATATAAAATTTCTCATGTTTTTGTTAGGTGAGGGGTCATATTTTTTAAGTATAACGGTTGAATTGAGGGGGCGGGAAACGACCACCACGGGACTATTTAGAAGCCCGAAATTAAGCTTACCGATGCAGTGGAAAAAACCCGCGGCCTTTCCCGCTCCCTCTCAAATGATTTGTTCGGCCTTTTATGGCTATACAATTATTTCAGTTTCCCGTTCCAATATTCGACGTATGATAAATATGCCTTTCTCTCAGTCAAAAATTCTATGTGCTGTTTTACATTCAGTCTATATGCAAATATGCGGCTTATTCCCATCCTGCGTGCTTTTTCCATTCTGTGATTGCCATCAATCAAATTATAATGACCAGGAGAAATTTCAGCTAATAATACTGGACGATAAACATCAACCGAATCTACATATGGTTCATCGGTAGATGAAAAAGATTTGGAAAAATCAGCCACCGTTACTTCTACAAGATCGATTTCATCAGAATTATTTTTTATATGCTCGAGCATTTTTGTGATATTAAATACGAAAATACCATTTGGAAACAGTTCATCGCCTTTATTAACGGGGCATGGGGTGAAATTGTCATTTGCTTCTAGCTTTTCGGCGGATTGAAGTCTCTCTAAATCAAAATTCGATCTTTTCACTATCACCTCTTGCTATACTTGCACCTATTTCTGCTGGAGTATCACTAATTTTTCCGTAGGCCGAACGCCCGCCTTAACCAGATGGCAAAGGAGCGCAGCGGATTTGCCAGTCTGAGTTAAAGGCGATGTTGGGCTAACTATCTATTTCAAAAGCGTTTTCTATGTTCCTCAGTCAGTTTCCTTTCAAGTTCCCTAACTGTATTTGCTAATTTCACCGCAAAAACTGAAAACTCATGAAGCTTCTCACTTTTAAAAGTATATAACCCTACTCCAATTGAATAGAATGGCTCAAATTCATTATCAATCAAATCAATTATCTCCGGTTCAAGAAAGGGAATGCGTTCTCTACGAAGACCAAAAAGCCGGACTATTCGTAAAGTTAGGGATTTGCAGAATTTTTCATCGCTGTTTAACTTCGTTAATAGCTCATCAGCTGGTATTCTTGGTATATCGTCGGTAACTTGCATAATTTCCCGGATTGAATTCAATCTTTCTAATAGTGCGTCGTCTTGCATCTTGGCGAGTTTTACTTGAGAACGTACGCCAATTCCTAAAATCACAGCTAAACAAACAAGGCTTGCTGCAAAAGGCTCAGGACCTGGATCAAGGAATAACCATAAAATTGAAGCCAAAGCTCCAATCGTGGATATTACCTCAGCAAGGATTGCGGCTTTATCTATCATTTTAAAGTATACTCAGGAGCCCAACGTTGAAGTCAGTTGACAGCCAGGGCAAAATGAAAGGTCCTAAAAGATTAGGAAACTCAAACTGCCGAAAATGCCAAAAGGCGCGAGGCCGTGGCTGTCAACTGCACTGACAGGTTGTGTAGTCTTTATAGATTATTTTTTATAAGGCACTTACTTTATCAAACTAATTTCTTTCTGTAATTTTGTCATTTTCCCTTACTTTTTGCATTTTTAGGAAGCTGAACTGTCGTCTTTATCTCGCCAATCCTTGCTTTTAATTGATCTATCCTCTTGCTTAGTTGATCGTTTATATTATTGATCTTCTGATCCATGGTATTATCAATCTTAATCTGCTCAAGTGTATTAAAACATTGATCTCTCTCTTTCTCCAATTTCTCAATCCGCTGCAAAAAGTGTTTATTCTTTTCTGAATACATGGAAAATAAAACCGCAACCGAAATAAGCATCCCAATAAAAACACAAGCAATTAATGTTATAGATACCGCATGTAATCGTTTTGTGGTATGTCTCTTCACTACAAATTTTCCCATAAGAGGAATCGAGTCATAAATTTTTTCCGCCGTATTTTGATGTCTTATTATAGCTCTATCGAGTTCAAGTAAGACAAAAATAAGGTGTCCTGAACCGATAAGATTGAAAGCATAAATTATTGCAACATAGAGAAGGAAAGTGAAATATGCCACTTGCCACTTATTTTTTATGTATAGTTCTTGATTATTTCTGCAATTAATAAGAAGGGTATGCAAAGAATCATTATTTGTCATTAGAATCTTTTCCTCCTACACAACCGCAGAACTGAGGTGACGTGGAAACGCGCCAGCGTTTTCACGTCGCCTCCAGTGATTTGTTATGCGATTGCATTAATTTTATCCACAAAAGTTCATTACGCTCTACAAGATGTCTGAAATTACACCCGGTTCCTCGCTCCAATCGAAAATGATTTTTGACATCCCGAGTGGCGTAGGCTGCTGCAACTCATTGATGCGGTCAATCATCTCTTTTCCATTCTGCTGGACAGGAATCAGAGATACGACAGACTGAAAACCAGCGAGAGAGATCGAAAAGGCATCGCAACCCGTGTCATCGTCAGCGATTAATTGTCGATAGCTTACAACGGCATCGCGACTATCCGCAAAGCGCTTTTTCTCTCCAACTTGGCCAGCAAAAAAGAAATAAATAGGTTTGGTGATCGGACGGAGAAAGGCGTAGCGAATATATTCAGGATCTGGAGCAATACCATTAATTATCATTAAGTTGCAGTGAGTTTTGCATAACCAGCGCCCCAAACCCAACCCTGAAACATGCCTTTCCACCGGTGGGCGAAGAATTCTTGAGCCAGGCAATTCCATAGGGTAGCGTATCGCCTTTAAGTGTTTTAATAGATGAATCGCAGCAGAATCTGCTGTGCGTCCGAGTTCATTATTATGATGTTCGCAAAGTATGTTTGAAGTTAGTTTTCTAATCGGCATTTCGCATTTTGGTGTTCCGAGCCATCCAGCTAAACCATCGACTCGAACACGCCTCCCGAAAAGGCCCTGCGTTACGATGTGCTCTTTTGTTATTTGACCACCGCAACCGCCAAGAAAGGCAGCCCAGCATTTTCCTTCTTCCATTTTTTTCAACCAGCCCAGGGTGCTGCGAAAATTATGCTCATACACACCACTGCATAACGGAAAGCTCAGCAGACACCAAAAGCCGCGAGGCTTTTGGTGTCTGCTGAAGCGTTATGTTGGGCCATGATGTATTTATTATATTGGTTCAAGATGCTGAATTGGCATACTAAATTTACTTTTCCAGTCAACTATTTCTACCATGTTTTCTATTGCTGCTCTAAGTGATTCAACGGCTTTCTGAGGCAACTTATAGGCCATGAAGCAGCCGACAACTCTTCCTCCTATTGCCCATCTGGTTTTTGTAATTTGATAACCTTTCTCTCTGAATAATTTTATGGCGTTTATTGTTTGCTTACTTTCTGAAGGTGGTTTTGTGATTGTTGAAATTGTTATAGGCAACCAAACTAAAATGTTTTTATCTTTCGGAAAGTCTTCAAATTTAATTAAATCATCTGGTTTAGGGAAATCTTTTTTTTGAGATGAAAATAATCCTGGAGGATCAATAAATAAAAAATTTGATTCGGTAATTTCGTTATCATTTTCTTCGGCGGGTCTGTTAAAAATAGAATGATTTGTGTTTCCAAATGCCAAGTTTAAATTTAGGAAAGCTTTTTGAGAAATATCATAGAGAGTTAAATGTGGGATGGCCCCATTATTAATTAATGTGTCATGTGCAATAAGAGAAGAACCTGGATATATGCCGCCGCTGAGAATCGGACGCGATAAATACCAATTAAAATACAGCCGAACATTTTTATCGGTAACTTTTGATGATTGGTTGTGGATTTTTCCAATACCATTTTTCCATTCATTTTTATCTAAAAGTGGATTGAAAGCATATCCAGCAAAAAGATCAACAAAATTGAATTGTTCTGAACTTTTTGTGGCACTAATCACGTTTAAAGCAGCAATTAGCGCAACGTGTTTAACGATGTCGCCTTCGTTTCCAGCTTTTTTGTTGTGATCGTAAGTCATAAATATTGTTTTTTTATGAGGCCCAACGTTGCGATAACCTGCCGCCCATACCAACGAGAACAGCCTGGTAATTGCATTGAAATTAGTATGTTATTCAGACCGCACGCCTCTTGCGGTCTGGTTAATTGGCTTGTTATGTGCGCTTTAACTTTGTAAACCAACTAGCCCCTTTAACTATAAGTTCGGGGTCATACCATGAGTCAATCCACTCATAAATATCTGCTAGGAGTTCGAAAACTTTTATAATGTCCTTTGGATTATGGTTCTTAAACTGCATTCCATGAAACAATGGATTTCTTCAATAGCACTTAGATAAATCAGGCCACCCATGCAGAGCTAAACCAGGCCGTTGATTCACACGAGGGCCAATAGCGATACCCCGCAGAGAGAAGCCTATCCCGCCCTGGCATTAATGAATGATACCCCGCCGGCTGCTACGTAGCACTGTTTGCAGGATGATGCTTAATGAAGACACTGTTCTATCAGCGTTGATAATACAGTAGGTGCTCACTGGTGGGAAGGATTATCGATATGTGTCGTAGTTCGCGTACTCTGGACCTCACGACTCACGTTCTCAGAGACACAAACC
>JACNIG010000421.1 GCA_014383215.1 Candidatus Desulfatibia vada
CAAAACAATACCGCATCGGCGCCCGCGAAGGCTACAAAACCTTCCGTGAAACCCTTGTATTTTGAGTGTTGTTTTACTGGGTTAGATTGGTTTTATTCGTTTTTGAACCTGAAAACGCCATTACACGCCTAAAGCATCACGAATAAAGCCAACATAACCAATTGAACTAATTAAACCAATTAACACCCTTTTTGATCTATGCCTACTATAACGCGATTCGAAGAGCTGGAATGCTGGAAGGAAGCAAGAATATTCGTCAAGCTGATCTACAGCCTGTAAAGGAAGAATAATTTTTCAAAAGATTTCAGACTAATAAGACAAGTTACAAGTAGCGCCGTTTCTTCAATGGCCAACATTGCAGAGGGATTTCATCGAAAGAGTAATAGAGATTTCATGAAATTCCTCGACTATTCGAGATCTTCCATTGCAGAAACGCTCAGCCATAGCTACGTGGCATTGGACCAAGGTTACATTGATGAAAATGAATTGGAACAAATAAAAACGCAAGCTGAAATTGTATGGAAAAAGGTCAATAATCTAATCACCTACCTAAACAAATCAGTGAATAAGAGTGTTAAAAAAACCAACAAAACCAGCAGAACAAATATAAACCATAAAACGAATCGAACTAAATCAGATATAACTAATTAAACCAATGAAACCAACAGACCCCCCTTCCCCTGAATCCCTTTCAAAAAAGGTCGTGCGCGGTGGAATGTGGGTCTTTGCCTTGCGCTTTACCAATCGCAGCCTTGGTTTTATCAGAACCATTATCCTTGCCCGCCTGCTTGCTCCTGAAGATTTCGGACTCCTCGGCATTGCTATGCTTGCCATAGCCACACTGGAAACCTTTTCACAGACAGGATTTCAGGCAGCTTTAATACGGAAGAAAGAGAATGTTGAGTCATTCCTTGATACCGCCTGGACGGTTTCTGCCGTTAGAGGGGTTCTGCTCTTTTTCATCCTGTTTTTTTCGGCTCCTATGGTAGCCTCGTTCTTCAACTCGCCCCAGGCAACGGTGGTGATAAAAGTCATTGCCGTATCCACGCTTCTTTCAGGTTTTAGAAACATAGGGATAATTTTCTTCCAGAAGGACTTAGAGTTTAATAAACAATTCTCTTATGAACTATCGGCAACCTTAGTCGATTTGACGATTGCCATCACACTCGCCTTTATCCTGCGAAATGTCTGGGCCCTGGTCTGGGGAGGTCTTGCAGCAAATTTCGTTAGAGTTTTCATGTCTTACATTTTTCATCCATATCGACCCCGTGTTAGGCTTGATAAGGGTGAATTTAAAGAGCTATTTGGTTTTGGGAAGTGGGTTGTTGGGTCTGGCATTTTAGTTTTTCTAGTTACCCAAGGTGATGATATTTTTGTAGGCAAAATGCTTGGAGTAACAGCTTTGGGATTTTACCAGATGGCATATCTCATATCAAATCTGCCGGCTACCGAGATAACACATGTAATCTCACAGGTTACATTTCCGGCATATTCGAAAATGCAGAATGATATTCCTAAGTTGAGAGAGGCATACCTGAAAGTTTTACAGATTACCGCATTTTTATCGTTTCCGATCGCTGGGCTAATTTTTGTATTAGCTCCAGATTTCACAAAAATATTCTTAGGAGAAAAATGGATGCCTATGGTGCCCGCGATGCAGATTTTGGTTTTGGCTGGTTTGGTAAGATCAATAGCCGCAACAACAGGTCATGTATTTTATGCGGTGAAAAGAGTGAGAATTGACACCATATTGCAATTGGTTCGTTTTGTGATATTAGCGCTACTGATTTATCCTTTTACGGTCAAATGGGGGCTATTGGGCGCAGCCATCGTTGTTTTATTAAGTATCTTTATTTCAAATATCGGGTTTAGCTTTATGGTAATAAAAATTACAAAATGCAGTATAGTAGATTTTACTAAAACGATAATATTTCCCTTGATAAACACGATTATGGTAGGGCTAGTTATATTAGGATTAAAAAACACGATGGGTATCGGAATGTTAGAATTTATTATGTTTGTTTGTGTAGGAGTTTTTGGGTATTTCATTGCCGTATATATATCGGACAAATGTTTTGATTATGGACCACAAGCACTCATAAAAGAAAGTCTAAAAGCGTTGAGGAGTATTTAGAAACATGGCGCATTTGACAAGATATTATATGTATAAACGAATCAAGAAGTGCCTTAAGGAAAACAATTACCTTCCAATGAAGGGAAACATCTTGGGCATAAGCGGAATTGGCAATTTTTATCCTTTAATAGATATGAGGAATGTTGAACTTACAGAAGTAAATTATCCTGAAGCAGACATGCAACACTTGCCATATGAAGATAATGGTTTTGATTTTGTGATTAGTGACCAAGTAATTGAACATCTTGAAGATCCTAAAAAGGCAATAAAAGAGTCGTATCGAGTGTTAAATAAAGACGGAATAGCAATACACACTACATGCTTTATAAATTATATTCATTCTTGTCCCAAAGATTTTTGGCGTTTTTCTCCTGATGCGTTGAGATACCTTTGTCAAGGCTTTTCTGAAATACTTCACTGTGAAGGGTGGGGGAATCGTATAGCGATTCTACTTTGCTTTTTAAGTGACAGATTTAGATTTATGAGAATTCCCGAAATTAAGTGGAGCATACGTCGCCTAATTGCAACTTATAATGAAGAGAAATATCCTATTGTTACATGGGTGGTAGCTAAAAAATGAAACCGCAAGTAGCCCCGGATCACTATATTAATCCTTCGTATGACTCAAAAGAACGCTTCATTAGTTATTGGCATCAAATTAACGAGGTTATTTCATTAAATCCAAAAGAAGTCCTCGAAATAGGAATAGGAAACGGTTTCGTTCATAATTACTTTAAAAAAAAAGGTGTTAAAATTAAAACATTAGACATTGATAAAGGGCTAAATCCTGATGTTGTAGGTTCTGTTTTGGGAGTTCCTTTTTTTGATGAAACTTTCGATGTAGTGGCTTGTTATGAATTATTGGAGCATTTGCCGTATAGTAATTTTCGAGAGTCATTAAAGGAAATTCACCGTGTTTCGCGAAAACATGTAATTTTGTCCTTACCCGACGTTACTACTATTTATAGGATCAATATAGAATTACCAAGAATTAGGCCAATAAAGAAACTGATTCCGCATCCTTTTCATAGACCAGCTCAACATGCCTTTAATGGAGAGCACTATTGGGAGATAGGGAAAACCAGCTATCCGCTTGAACGAATAGAACTCGACATCAGGCAGCGTGGTCTGAACATTATAAAAACGTACAGAGTTTTTGAATTTTATTATCATCGGTTTTTTGTATTGGAAAAGGCGTAGTTGAATGCATAGTTAGATGAAGTGCGGCTGGATAACAGCACCAGAAAATCCAAAACAACTTACGGAAATGATTAAATACGTTCTTGATCAACCAAGTGAAGCATCAAAAAAAGGTTTGAAGGCGCGAGGAAAATGGAAAAGAAAATATTGCTTGGACGTAATACAAGAAGAATTATTGAAGGTTTTTGACAAATACAACGCTAAATAGATTTTGAAAAAGATATTGGGTTATACTATTGAGGAGGATGTTATGCGAATAATGATTCTCATATCCGTGGTTGGAAAAGTCAAAAGAGGCGGTGAAAGTTCCTTAATCGGACTTGTATCTTTTCTCAGGAAATATGCGGAAATCCACGTGATTTCCGGTGGGCCCTTCCCTCATGATAAGGTCACGAACCTTGGTTTCCCGGTGATGCCGAAATACACTGCATTATACAGTGGGCTGCCCCCTTTCATGAGAAACCGATTCATCAGGCGCATGCACCTCGATCCCCTCTCTGTTAGAAATCTATTTTTCTGCAAGCACGCCGTGCGGGTTATTCGAAAGCAGCCGCCCGACCTAATTGTTTTTAGGTCTGTTGGACCGTGGGGAGCAAAAATTGGCCGCTATTTGCGCAATGCATATAAGATACCCTTTGTTTCAATTGAAGGCGGCTGGAAAACCGGAGAAAGAGAGACGGCTCGATATGGTCCTAATCTTCATATATCGGTCAATATCAACGTGGCCGATTACTTGAAAAAACAGTTGCCCGGTGTGGAAGTGGTTTACATCCCTAATGGCATTTCTGTTGCAAACTTCGATCCCGAGGGGCCAAAGGCTCGGGTTGATCTTCCCAGACCGATGTTCTTGGGCTGTGGTGCTATGTACAAGTTCAAGCGTTTTCACCTTGCCATAGAAGCGGTGAGCCTTCTAGGGAAGGGTACTTTACTACTTCTGGGAAAAGGTTCTGAGGAGCCCTATCTTCAACAATTTGGAAAAGCAAGACTTGGTCATCGATTCAAAATGACTTCAGTACCCTACGACGAAATGCCCTCGTTTTATAGGGCCGCTGATATTTTGACACTCCCTTCCTCAGGCGAGAGTTTCGGCATGGCTTACATTGAAGCAATGGCCTGCAATACTCCTGTTGTTGCTACAAACGATAGGAATAGAAAAATCATCGTTGGCAATGGAGGTAAACTGATCGATCCAGAGGATATCCCGGCCTACGCTACCGCCCTTGATCAGGCTTGTAAAACTGACTACGGCGAACGCCCGCGACACCAAGCTGAAAGGTTTGATTGGGCTATCATTGGACCTAAGTATCTTCAGGCTTTTGAGGAGACTGTCATTAGAAGCAAGAGGAATCTGAGGGATTTCCCAGTCTATAGGCGTATGAGTAAAAAACGAAGGAACTGATGATACCAACAACTAGTGGTGTAACACATAAGTAACGCTATATTTAACTTGACATTTCCAGAAGGTTCGATTAATATGATGGACCATGAACCGTCCATTTCTTCTACCGCCCCTATCAGGGGA
>JACNIG010000105.1 GCA_014383215.1 Candidatus Desulfatibia vada
CCCGAAATGCCGGACCGCCGTGGACGAGATTCGGCGTAGAAATCTGCCGGTGGTTTTTGAAGAGGAATTTGACAACACGCTCCGTTTTGTTCTGAAGCTGGCTGAAGGGGTAACGGTGATTATTCCTCATCTGGGCCTCCTGAACGGCGGTTTCCAATCCATCGCTGAGGCGGGGTTGTGGGAGCGGGAAAACGTGTGGGCGGACACCGCACTGGCTTCTGAATACGAGATTCTCGAATACCTCCGGCGTTATGGTCACAGCCGATTGCTTTTCGGATCGGACTTTCCCTTTGGAAGCCCCGCTGCCGAACTGCGAAAGGTGCTCAGTCTGGGACTTGATCCCGAGGTGGAAGCGGCGGTGCTGGGTAACAATTTTCTCCGCCTGCAGGCGGGCGTCGTCCGGTTGTGATGTCTAAGGCACTCGGCAAAAATAAATTAAACATCTGCCATCACCTATTCAGGTCATCTTTGCCCGATCCTCAACCAAAAGGTCCTCAGCATAGAAATACTATTCTTGTGGCCTTTTGTTTTCGGATCGATCAAATCTAATCCGAATATGCGCACCATCTTGTTTAATTTATTTTTGCCGAGTACCTAAAGAACTGACCGCAGAATTTGAAGGGATAGGCAAATCATTTCATGTCACATTTAAACGGAAAAGTTATGAAAGCCGGATGTCCCATGGGGCAAAGTTGCCTGAAAAGGGGGGATATTAGTGGGCGCTGATTCGCATGACCTTGAGAGGATTTGTGGCAACTGCAATTATAGTTTCCCCTCTGAGCCTTTCGGAAGTGATTTTGCAATCTGTCTAAATGATCCTGATCTTGAACCCTACGTGGACGATATGTTGGAAAACCAGGATTTCTCCCGCTGCCAGAATCTCATAAAGCAAAAGCGTTTTTCCTGGGAACAGGAAGCCTGCCCCGATTTTGACCCGGTAGAGCTCAATGAAGAGTTCCCTTTCTCGTCGGAGTTGAACAGTGCCATCGCTGAGTTGGCAGATGAGGGCCGGTTAACAGCGGAAACCTTTGAACAGGCTGTTTTTGAAGATGTGGTCGACAATATTGACTGGGCCCATATGCCAGTGGAAGACTATGTGGAGGAATTGAACCGAGCCGATAACGTAGGAGCGCGTGAAAAGGCTGTGGCAAATCTGGGAGGCTTGATCGCCTTTGATAACGAGGCAGCGTTTTATGCCCTTGGTAATTATCTCAGGGAGTTATCCCCTCCTGCCACGGTTGAGGAAACGCATTTCAGGATCGAGATCCTCAGACATCTCAACCTGAGGAATAGGTTTGAGGATAAACTTGGGCCCTTGCTGGTAGAAGACCTTTTCCGGACTCCGTCCAACAATACGACCCGAAGTTGGTACACTGCCGTATTTCGCTTCTTCGAAAATGCGCCGGCCCATATGGCGGAAGAGGCATTGTCACCGATGCTCAATTCACCGCAGTTTTCCTATCGAATCAAGAAACGGGTCAGGACAATACTGCAGACATAGGTGTCAGGCCGTACACAGTTGACAAATATGAAGAACATAAAAAGGGTCGATTCTACTCTTGATCCTCTCATCAGATCCCCTCATCATAAAATAAACATCTTTTTGAAAGGAATAGAATGAATCAGCAAAGAAACATTAAACTAAAATCCGGACACATCTGTAAATATATGGAGATGCTTTGAAAGAAGTCATCGTTGGTCCCAAAAGAGCCTCACGCTTTATGCCAATCAATTCAGCAAAAAAGGCCGGCCACCGATTTACTATACATACGGATTCTCCCTCCTCTCCGATAGGAGTTCTTCGAGAGATGCGTGTTGCGGTGACTCGAAAAACACGCTCCGGTAAGTATGTACTTGGACCTGATGAAGCGATCACCGTAGATGATGCGATTAAAGCAGTTACGATCAATGCTGCCTGGCAAATATTTGAGGAAAAAACCAGAGGGAGTTTGGAAGTTGGGAAATTGGCCGATTTTACAGTTATTTCTAAAAACCTTAAAAAGACACCGCCGGAAGAATGGGAAAGTATTGAAATCGTAGGAACCTATCTGGCTGGAGAAGCCCCTGTCAATGAGGGTTGGTCATGGCGAAAAACCAATTTGATGCTAAAAACAGTATGGGGAATGATCTTTGATTAAATCAAAATAGAGAGATGTCCAGGTTTGCTTCCGAAAGATGAAGTAACGGGCCTGCCCTCTTGTAATTCTTCCGACCATGATAAACTCTCCTTGAAAAACCCATTTGGGCAACAGCCTGTCAAAGGCTGGCCCCTATCCCACTTCGACACAAAAAACTTCGTGTTTAGGTTTTATACCGGACCTACATCCCCCACGTGCAAAACTTACACTTGCGGCCATGCAGGGCACTGTGGCATACTTCGAGCTCAAATCGGGATATATTCACGATCAGCCAAACAGGTGTCAAACAAAAAAATCAACAGGAGAACAACAATGAACCCACAAGCGATGAGAGAAAGGGCCATTGAGCTGTTTAAAAATCGATTTCTTTGAAGCCAGGCGATCCTGGCCGTTGGTCAGGAAAAGCTGGGTATGGTCAATGAGGCCGTTATCAAGTCCATGGGTGCATTTGGAGGCGGGATTGCCGGTTCAGGGAATGTCTGTGGCATCCTTTCGGGCGGGGTGGCCCTGATTTCAAGCATCTACAGCAGGGGCAACCTTGAGGAAATAGTGGATCCTCGGATGTGGCGGTTGAGTTACAAGCTATTTAAAATCTTTGAAAATCTCACCGGATCTTTCGGGAGCATCAATTGCAGGGACATTGCCAGGGTAAACTGGGGTGATAAGGAAGCTACTCTGGATTATTACAAGAACCCGGCAAGTAGCCATAAACTGTGCACCGAGTTGGTGGGTGATTTTGCATTTGCCCTGGGTGAACTTCTGGAAAAGGATGCTGAAACACTGTCCCCTAAGTGAAAAACTCTGGCTTTGCGCTATTATGGACTGCCTCTGACGGTTGGGGCGTCTTCAGATAATTTTGTGAATAAGATCTGGCCTTTGATGTTGATTTCATTGATAAAAAGCCCAAGCGGTTTCAAGACGTCGGAGTCTGGCTTTACCGGCGATATCCATCAGGGCCTTATCCCTGTTCCACGCATCCCGGGTAACCTTATCAACAGCCTCCCAGTAAGGGTCAATGTGTTGAATCAGCTCTCTTGCCTGGCTCAATACATTCCCGGTGAGTATGTGAACCGCCGGTGAGCCCGGATCGCTAAGGGCAAGCGTTCTGATGGTGACAATCAGGCATAGAATGGTTTGTTTGATCTCCCGGTCCCAGTCATATTGACATGCAATCCGAAACAGATACCCTGAAATAGCGGCGGTTACATGCAGGTCTTCAATGGTTCGAAATGGCTTGATGTAATTAAGGTATCCGTCGCCGGAGAGCAGATCGGCATTTCGGATGGTAACATTATTAAATGCAACCATGCCGTGACTGATCTCCGGTACCAGGTGAATGTCTTTCATCGGGGTGATGGTGACTCCGGGAGCCCTGCTGTCTACCTTCACCATCCGGATTCGGTTTCTTCCATCAGCATAGGCCCCCTCTGATGCGGCCGCCAGAATCAGATTCGCTTCATTGGCGCAGGTGATATACTTTTTCTCGCCATTTAAAGTATTTGCCTGATCCCCGCCTTCAGTCACAGGTGCCAGCCGGGTTTTGATGGCCCGAGGATGGGCGCCGCCTTCTTCTGTAACACAGAAACTGGTGATTTTATCTGTCGGGAGTTCAGGGACAAGGGATTGCAAGGCCGAACAATAGCCTGCGGTAAATGCAAAAGCAACGCAGTCCGTGATAAATCCGCCGATGACAGCCCTGTCTAAGGGATCAGGCCAGCCTTTGGTTTGCCGGTAAAATGACTGTCTCCATACATTAAATTGTTTTCCTGCATCGGAAACAGTCTGCGTACCTTCGGTCAACAATCGGTCTATAATGCGTAACTGCGATTTCTCCATTATGAATCAACTCCTATACAAAATTAATAGCTACCTATTCAGCGGGGGATCTGCCCGTTTTCACCTCCCGACCTGGTCAATATTTGACACCCGACTCCAGCTGCCCTATACTTCTTCAAGGGGGCGTTTTACAAAGGTCTCGGAGGGCCTGCAGGGGATGAATGAACTTGTGGCTAAAGAATTAGCATGAGAGAGGAGGATAGAAACATGGTTCAAAGCATCAAAATGGTTATTATGGCAATGCCACTGCTCTTATTGGTATTGGTTGGCGCCACTGGTGTTTATGCCCAGCCATTGGGCTTAGGCTCATCCAAGATACAGCAACCACAACAGAAAGTTTTATCAGCCGAAAATGGTAGATTTGTCTTCGGCCAGATATCCGGTTCCAGCAAAGATCAGTTTATGCTTGATACAGCTACAGGGCGGTTATGGCGTATTGGAGCGAGTGGAAAACTTGGAACATTTCTACAATCTATTCCATATCGCAATGCAAAAGGAGAATGCACTATTCTGCCTGAAGAGATCTCAATTGCAGGGCCAGAGAAGTCACCAAAGAAGTCAGGCATTAAATAATAGTTTATGCACAAGAAAGGCACCATGTCTTATAATAGACGTGATGCCCTGCCAAGATTATTTCTTTTAAATTACAGTTTGGTAACGTTCTTGGCCTTAGGTCCACGGTCGCTTTCTTCGATCTCGAAGCTTACCCTGTCACCGTCATTGAGCGTTCTGAATCCGGTCATATTAATCGCTGAGTGATGAACAAACAGGTCTTGACCATCTTCCTGCTCAATAAATCCAAACCCCTTTCTTTCACTGAACCATTTTACAACTCCTTCTCCCAAAGCGCCAACCTCCTTTCTCAAGT
>JACNIG010000302.1 GCA_014383215.1 Candidatus Desulfatibia vada
CCCTTGACCCCTTGAATCCTTGGACCCTCTTCTCCAACTAAATTGGAGAAGATCTATATATTTTAGCGAATAAAATGAAATAATTCAATTTACTTTTTGAAACACCGAGACGCTCTTGACATCCACCGTGTCTCTGCATATAGATCTGTATCATCATGCGCGCAGTCATCCAAAGAGTAAAATCAAGTTCCGTAACCGTCGGCGATGAGACCGTCGGTAAGATCGGCAGCGGACTGCTGGTGCTGCTGGGTGTTGCCGAACCGGACCAGTCCGCCGACGCCGACTTTCTGGCGAAAAAAATTGTAAATTTGAGAATTTTTGAAGATGAGCAGGGCAAGATGAACCGCTCCTTAATCGATATCGGCGGCGAAATGCTGGTGGTCTCCCAGTTTACCCTGCTGGGAGACTGCCGTAAAGGGCGGCGGCCTTCATTTATAGACGCCGCCGGTCCGGACAAGGCTAACGAACTTTACGAGTATTTTGTCGCCCAGGTGCGCAAAACAGGCGTTCACGTTGCCACCGGTCGTTTTGGTGCCATGATGGAGGTTTCGTTGATAAACGACGGACCGGTGACACTTATCCTGGAAAGCAAGTAAGAATCCCGGCCCATAGAACCCGGCCTTGGTTTGCCCCTGGAAAGGGCTGCTCTCCTGCAAGCCGGACAAGTTAGAAGTGCCTAAAGTTATGGAGTCGCTTTGCTCCGCTGATTTAATATAATTGGCAGAATTCCTTAACTTTAGATCACTTTAAACTTTAGTTCACTTCAAACTCTTGCAGCGTTTCTTCAGACAGAGCCAGATATCGCTAACCTGGCTCATAGGACCAAGCTTTTTAGTACGACATACAATGAATTCAAGATCAACACCGAAAATTCGCTCATTATTCCCTTTTCGGGCTCTCCTTGTCTTTTTTGGGCTGCTTTGTCTTATACCCCTGAAAAATAGTTATGCCGAAAAATGGGACGAGTTACATGATCTGATCGGCAACCAGGATGCTGTGCTGGTCGCCGACCCTAAGGGCAGCATTCTATTTTCAAAAAATGCCGACCGCCAGCTGATTCCGGCTTCCACCCTTAAAATACTCACTGCGCTGGTTGCCCTTGATTCTCTGGGCCCGGGCCACAGGTTTGTCACTGAGTTTTATCTGGATCAAGAGGATAACCTTATTGTTAAAGGATATGGTGATCCGCTTCTTGTTTCAGAAGCCTTAGTGCAAATCGCTACAGTGCTGGCCACAAGACTCGATAGTAGGCAAAAAAGGATCAACGACCTGGTGCTGGATGCCTCTTATTTTGACGATCCCATCGTAATTCCCGGAGTCACATCATCTTACGAACCGTATGATTCACCTAGTGGTGCCCTGTGTGTCAATTTCAACACGGTTAATTTTAAACGTAATACCGGCGGTGTCTATGTCAGTGCTGAATCCCAAACCCCTCTGCTGCCGTTTGCACTCGATAGAATCCGTGCATCCGGAATGCAGCACGGCCGAATCATTCTTTCCCGTGAGGCCAATGAAAGCACGCGTTATGCCGGCCATCTTATGCGCTATTTTCTTAAACAGCAAGGAATCGATATCAAAGGCAGGATTCGAATCGGCAGGGTACGAAAAGAAACCGACAAACTGATTTTTAAATACGTTTCCGAGTTTTCAATCCAACAGGTGGTTTCAAAACTTTTTGAGTATTCCAACAATTTTATGGCCAATCAGCTCCTCGTGGTTACAGGAGCGCATGTTTACGGCCCGCCCGGCACACTCCCTAAGGGTGTAAGGGCAGCATCAACCTTAGCAAAGAATGTTTTTAAAATTAACAATTTTAAAATTGTGGAAGGTTCGGGAATTTCCCGAGAAAATAAAATTTCAGCGCACAACCTGCATATCGTGCTGGAAGCGTTTGCGCCGCATTATCATATGATGCGCCGTGAAGGAAGGGTGTTCTACAAAACCGGAACGCTTAGCAATATCAGCACCCGGGCAGGTTATATTGAAAACAGTAAGGGCGGGCTGTATCGATTTGTGGTACTGATCAACACTCCGGGCAAGTCAGCTGATCCTATCCTGGATATACTACTGAATAATCTGAAGTAACCCTTAGTTCCTTAGCAATAATTAAAAGAGTGGCTTTAAATGAATTTCCAATTCATAAATGAGGGATTTTTTCGATGAGCAAGGCCGCACAAGGGTTTTCGCCCGCTTGTCCCGCTGTTGCGGGGAGGCGTACTTTAGTACGTCGAGGGCGAAAACCCGCGGAGAACGCCGCTCATCGGAAAAAGAGCCATTTATGGATGGAAATTTAAAGGTCGGGGTGCCGGCCACTAGTGATCGAGGCGTAGGCGCTGTGGTTGTGAATCGACTCGAAATTCTCAGCACTTACTGAAAACCATATGATGTTCTGGTCCTCTTTCAGCTTTTTGGCAATATCACGCACAATATCTTCAACAAATTTCGGATTTAAAAAAGCCTTCTCAGTTACATGTTTTTCATCGACGCGCTTCAAAACCGAATATACTTCACATGAAGCACACGCCTCTACCAGTTCGATCATGTCTTCGATCCAGATAAATTTATCAAAACGTGTACTGAGACGCACCTGTCCGCGTTGATTATGGGCACCCATCTCGCTGATTTCTTTGGAACAGGGACAGACAGAAGAAACCGGAACAATGACTTCTGATACAAGATCGATTTTACCACCAGGATCGCTTGCACCGATAAATCTGCAGGTGTAGTCCATCAAACCCGGCGAATTGCTTACCGGAGATCTTTTTTCTATAAAATAAGGGAACGTCACTTCAATGTTGGCCGAAGCCGCGTTTAAGTGCTTTTTCATTTGCTCTAAAATTACTGAAATCTTTTTTAAAGAAACCTCCGGACGAAACAGGTGAAGCATTTCGACAAAGCGGCTCATGTGGGTCCCCTTGTATTTATGGGGCAAATCGACATACATGTTTATGGAGGCAACCGTGTGCTGGAAGCTGTTGCGCCGATCAAGAACTGTAATGGGATACTGCAGATTCTTTATACCGACTTTGTCGATCGGAATGCTGCGATAATCGCGCTCATTTTGGATATCTTTGATTTTTAATAAGTGTCGATTCATAAAATCACTATTTTAAAAGATCTTCTGTTTTTACATGACTCATGGCCCTGAAAAGGTTGCCTTTGATTTTTTTGTTGGTCCGATACAGCCCCTTTAACATTGCTTTTATTTCCTGCCGCTTGGAGACTCCGGCGCTGGGGCAGGGATTGACAAACTCCGGAAATCGCTGCTCCTTTGCAAAACGCTTGATGATATCCTCATCCACAAAAGCCAAGGGCCTGATAAGTGTAAACCTGTCTTTAAAAAACGTCATACGCGGCAGCATGGTACTTATCTCTCCGGCATAACACATATTCATAAAAAGGGTTTCGATAATATCATCCTTGTTATGCCCTAATGCCAGCTTGCTGCATCCCAGTTCATCAACAATTTCAAACAGGCGTTTGCGGCGCAATCGGGAACATAAAAAACAGGGGTTTTCTCGATGCAAAGAACTGTGGGCCAAAACGCCGTAATCCGTTCGTTCAACCCTTAATGGAAAACCGATTTTATTGCAATAGCCTTGAAGGGATTTACTGAAACTTTTTTCAAATCCAGGATCGATATGGACGGGAAACAGCTCATAATTGATGGGAATACGGGAGCGTCGTTCATTTAATATCCACATCAGCGCAAGGCTGTCCTTGCCCCCTGAAAACCCGACTAAGATACGATCGCCGTCGGCAATCATATCATAGCGGTGCAAGGCTTTACCCACATTCCTGTTCAGCGCCTTGTATGTAGAACTTTGTCGATCTCTTATTCCTCCTCCTTTTGGTTTTCTTTAATAACGATCTTACCTGCCGCACATTCGCGCAAGGACACAACGATATCTTCATTCTTAGGGGAACTAACCAGGTATTCAGAGCCCTCACGAATCTGTCTCACACGCTTGGCCACTACGTTCACTAATAAAAAACGGTTTGGTATTTTCTTTAAACAATCTTCTATGGTAATACGTGCCACGGCAAACCTCCATTAAAGTATTTCTATAAATTCATAACTTCTTTTGCCCCCGGGAGTCTGCAGGATAATCTCGTCTCCGGGCTTTTTCCCAATAATCGCCTTTCCAAGTGGTGAAGATACGGAAATAAGACCTTGCTCTATATTCGATTCATCCGGCCCAACAAGCTGATATTCAACTTTTTCCCCCGTATCACTGTTTTCCAGTAGAACCAGGCTTGAAAAAACAGCCCGATCTTTGGGCATTGTATCAGGATCAATAATTTCTGCCAGCGCCAGCTTATATTCCAAGTCGTTTAACCGTCCTGCAATAAAGGCCTGCCGATCTTTGGCAGCTTCAAATTCGGCATTTTCTGAAATATCTCCGTGGCTGCGGGCTTCTTCGATGTCCTTAATATTTTTAGGCCGCTCCACTTTCTTAAGGTGTTCCAGCTCCACTTTAAGAGCCTCATATCCTTTTCTTGTGATTGGTACTCGTTCCAAATTACAAATACTCCTTTACCAGAACTTCTGCTATCTGAACAGCATTGGTTGCTGCGCCTTTTCTGATGTTGTCAGCCACAACCCACATATTGACACAATTTGGAATCGATTCATCGTTGCGAATGCGGCCGACTAATGTCAAATCCTGACCGGCAGCATCAATTGCCATGGGATAAATGTTGTTTCCCGGATCATCAACAACTTTAATGCCAGGCGACTGCTCGAGCAGAGTTCTAACCTCGTCGGCAGTGACATTTTCTTTCATCTCAATATTGATCGATTCCGAATGACCGTAAAAAACCGGTACACGGACGGTTGTGGCGGTAATTCCGATAGTGTCGTCCTCAAAGATTTTTAGAGTCTCGTTGACCATTTTCATTTCTTCTTTAGTGTAACCGTTCTCTAAAAACACATCGATGTGCGGCAGACAGTTAAAAGCAATGACATGCGGATATACTTTCTTTTCGTACTCTTTGAAATTCAATATTGCCCGGGTCTGAAGGTCTAGTTCATCTATCGCTTTTTGACCGGTCCCGGATACGGACTGATATGTTGAAACCACGACCCGCCTGACGCCGTATTTCTGATGCAATGGATGCAGCACAACAACCATCTGAATAGTCGAACAATTAGGATTTGCGATTATTCCCTTATTTTTATATTGAGCAATCGCATGGGGATTAACTTCGGGAACCACCAGGGGAACTTCAGGGTCCATCCGCCATGCACTCGAATTGTCAATTACCACGCAGCCGTCCTCCGCGGCCAGCGGAGCAAATTTTTCACTTATGCCGCCGCCTGCCGAAAAAAGGGCGACATCCACACCCTTAAAAGAACTTTCCGTCAATTCCTCAACAGCTATCGACTCTCCCCTGAAGTCAAGCCTGCGCCCCACTGAACGAGCCGAGGCTAACAATTTAATTGTTTCAATCGGGAAGCTCCGCTCCTCAAGACAAGCGATCATCTGATTTCCGACAGCGCCGGTGGCACCGGCAACAGCTATGTTAAATTTTTTTGCAGACATGACGGTTATCCTTTTAATCCCAACCCGGATAAATTGGGAAAGTGCCTAAAGTGCACTAAAGTTTGAAGTGCCTAAAGTTAAGGTTTCGCTTCGCTCTATCTATTCATATAAAAATTGACAGAATTCCTCAACTTTAGCTCACTTTAGCTCACTTTAGTCACTTCACACTTTTTTAGTTTAGAATTTTATTTTCCATTAAATACTCAATACTTATCACTAAAAACTAAAGGCCCTTAACATAATCAGTGACCAGATCCCCGACCTCTTGGGTCGTGTAGCCCATTTTGCCGGCCGCAACATCCTTCAGGTCGTCACGCAGTACTTTTATTACGCCTTGTTCTATCGAGGAGGCGGCCTTATGCTCACCGATCGTTTCCAGCATAAGCTGGGCTGCTGAAATAGCTGCAATGGGGTTAATGATCTGCCTGCCGGTATATTTGGGCGCGGACCCGCCAATCGGTTCGAACATTGAAACCCCTTCCGGATTAATGTTTGCGCCGGCGGCAATCCCCATCCCTCCCTGAATCATGGCACCCAAATCGGTAATAATGTCCCCGAACATGTTGTCGGTGACAATAACGTCGAACCATTCCGGGTTTTTTACCATCCACATACAGATGGCATCAACATGGGCATAGTCGGTTTCGATATCAGGATATTCTTCGGCGACTTCATAAAAGGCACGCTCCCACAGATCAAAGGCAAAGGTTAGCACGTTCGTTTTACCGCATAGGGTCAGTTTTTTTTGCTTGTTCCTATTCCTGCAAAACTCAAAGGCATACCGTATGCACCTTTCCACACCTTTGCGGGTATTTATCGATTCCTGGACGGCTACTTCATCGGCGGTGCCGCGTTTTAAAAAGCCGCCGGCACCGGCATAAAGGCCTTCCGTATTTTCACGCACCACGACAAAATCTATATCTGCGGGCCCCTTGTCCTTTATAGGCGTCATCACACCTTCATAAAGTTTAACCGGTCTTAAATTGATATACTGGTCAAGGTCAAAGCGGAGTTTCAACAGGATGCCTTTTTCCAGAACACCCGGTTTAACATCAGGGTGGCCAATGGCACCCAGATATATTGCATCGGATGCGGCCAAGGGTTCAAGTACGTCTTCCGGCAGGATCTCGCCTGTGGCCTTATAGTGTTCGCCACCTAAGCGGTAATGGGTAAAATTCAAACTGAAACCGCACTTCTCTGCAACGGTGTCAAGAACCTTGATACCTTCTGCAACGACTTCCGGTCCCGTACCATCGCCCGGTATTACTGAAATATTATACTCTTTTAACATAATTCCTCACTCAAATGTCCCAGATTAATCTTTTTGATAATTAAAGTAGTTTAGAACTATACGGAGGCTCGATCAGTGCTCTTTAACTTCGTGAGTTATGGAAGCTTTTTGCATTAATTTTCTATGATGCCTAATGGTTATGTAAGGGCCTGAAATGACATAAGCGAGCCCTAAAATAAACAAGGCTATGGGTGGTTGTGAAGCAATAAATATCAATATCAGGATTACGGCAACCAGAACGTTGAAATTCATCTTTCTAAATAGTTCCGGTTTTTTAAAGCTGTTGTATTTTATGGTACTGACCATTAAAAAAGAAAGAATGTAGAGCAAAATTAAAATTATTATAGGATTGCCGGCGATGTTAAACCGGTGACAAAACAAAACAGTGGTAGCTGCCATACTTGCTCCGGCCGGTATCGGCAACCCCACAAAGTAATCACTGCCGACCGTACCTACCTGGGAGTTGAAACGCGCCAGGCGCAGAGCACCGCAAGCCATAAACAGAAAGGCTGCCAGCCAGCCGATTCTACCCATGGGTTTGAGGGCCCACAAGTATATCATAATACCCGGGGCCAGACCAAAGGATATAAGATCAGCCAGAGAATCGTATTCCAGGCCGAATTGGCTGGTTGTATTGGTAGCTCTGGCGATTTTTCCATCCAGAATATCAAACATCACACCAATGATTATAGCGATTGCAGCAGCAGCGAATTTGCCGTCGATGGCAGCAATGACTGCATAAAACCCGCAGAAAAGATTAAGTGATGTAAATATGTTAGGCAAAATGTAAATCCCGCGGCGCGATCTTTCTTTTTTGAGCTTTTTTCTTCTTTTCATGCTAAGTCTCCCAATATAGATGTCCCCGCCTTTACTTTATCCCCAACCCTCACCTTCAAATTCGTATCAAGCGGCAGATAAACATCGAGACGTGATCCAAAACATATCATGCCAAAACGCTGACCACGAACCACCTTATCACCCTCTTTGACTTTGCAAATAATTCGCCGGGCAATAAGACCGGCAATCTGGACAAAAAATATCTGCTTTCCTTGATCGGTCTCTAAACCAACCGCATTGTGTTCATTGTGCCGGGATGCTTTGTCCAGATTGGCCGAAAAAAATTTCCCTGGATGATAACTGACCGTTTTTATAATACCTTCATATGGTATCCGATTTACATGAACATTAAAAACCGACATGAAGATACTGATCTTCAGGCCTCTATCATTAAAAAACGGGCTGTTTTCCACCGGTCCCGCCAGGATGATCTTGCCGTCGGCGGGCGAAACCACAGCACCATCGGAATTAGGGATAACACGGTCCGGATCCCTGAAAAAATAACAGATGAAAAAGGTGGCAGCCAGACTAACCAGAGCCAAAACAGTCAACTGCAACAGTGCGAATACAAAAGTCGTAAGCGCTGCGGCAAATATAAAAGAATATCCTGCACTTGCCACGGGAAAAGCTGTATGGCTCGGCCGGTCGGACCAAATATAATTACCCATCTATAGTTGAATTCGTGACTTTTTGCAAAACCAATAATAACCGAAACCTTTGAAAACCTTACTTTTGCCCAAAAATTTTGCCGGAACAAAATTGAAAGTTATTCAAAGGTCTTTCTATTTCCATCTATCAATCGAAAAATATATAGCAGGGACTAGCGGTATTGTCAATGATAACCGCAACCTTTCAGGGAAACGTCAAAGTCAACTAATTCTATCGACTTTTTTATAATTCAGTTCAGCATCCGACATGCGGATATACTGTGGTATCAACGTGGCGACATCATCTGTCTTAGTTTTTTCGAATCTATTCTTACTGAGCCGGGCAACCGTTGAAGCCCTAATCGTATTCTGGCAGGGCAATGCAAAATATGCCAACCCTCCCATGGTTTCTACGAGCGTATCTCGATAAACCCGAGCCCCGTTGCCAACAAGCAAAGACGGTTCATTGATATCACGCACAGCCTGCCGGGGAGGCAGAACGCCCTCATCGACTTCCTTTTTCAAAACGCCGTCTTCAAACCTGTAGCCTGAAAAATATACTTCTCCTTTACGCGCATCCAGCAGCACACAGATGAAATATGCAGAGCAGGCGCACTGTTCGGCAAGAGCATCTAGGCTTGAAATACCCACTACCGGTTTCCCGGACGCCATGGCCAGTCCCTTAATGGTACTTATTCCAATACGCAATCCCGTAAAAGTTCCCGGGCCCCTGGTTACCGCAAAGCCGTCCAGGTCAGCAATTGCAAGGCCTGAAAATTCTATGACAGTATGAATCATATCCATTAAATGTTTTGCATGGGTCTGCTCCCTGTCAATCGTCATTTCAGCCAGCAATAGGTCTTTATCGACAACGGCAACGCTGCAGCTTGTTGTCGATGTATCAACAGCAAGTATTTTCATAGGGCTATTTCTAAAACCTTATCCATGTTTTTGACAGGCACAAAATTGATCTTGCGCTTTACGTACTTTGGAATATCGACCAGATCCCTTTTGTTCTTTTCAGGAAAAACTATTGTACGAATTCCTGCCCTCAGGGCACCAAGTGCTTTTTCCTTTAAACCACCGATCGGCAAAACTCTCCCTCGTAGTGTGATTTCTCCAGTCATGGCAACATTTTTGTTTACCGGTTTCTTTGTCAAAGCAGATATAAGCGCCGCGGCCATTGCTATCCCGGCCGAGGGCCCGTCTTTTGGTATTGCTCCGGCGGGCACGTGAATATGGACATCCATGCTGTCCAAAACGTTCTCTTCTATACCAAAGGAACTAAGATTTGCCCTGGTATAGCTTAGGGCCGCACGTGCAGACTCCTGCATAACATCACCAAGCTGGCCGGTTACAATCAATTCCCCTTTGCCGCCGATTAGCGTGGCCTCAACATACAGAACTTCTCCACCGGCCTGTGTCCAGGCCAAACCGGCAGATAAGCCAATCTGGCTGTTTTCCTGATCCATTTCAGGGATATATTTGGAAACACCCAGGTATTTTTGCAAGTTGTTTCTGGTAATCTTAAAAGGGCCTTTTTCTCCCTCTGCAAGCTTGCGAGCCAACTTGCGGCACAGAGCTCCTAATTCCCTTTCAAGGTTTCTCAATCCGGCCTCGGAGGTGTATTCTGCTATAATTTGTTGCAAAGCTCCTGGGCTGATTTGCGTGCTTCTGGGCTTTAAACCGTTCTCCTTGATTTGACGCGGGATAAGGTGTCTGCGGGCAATCGACTTTTTTTCTTCTTGAGTGTAGCCGGAAAGCGTAATGACTTCCATCCTGTCAAGAAGAGCTGAAGGAACGGTATCGGTTACGTTGGCGGTTAGAATAAACATAACCTTGGAAAGATCAAACGGCAAGCTCAGATAATGATCGCTAAACGCATAATTCTGCTCGGGGTCAAGGGCTTCCAGAAGGGCTGAAGAAGGATCACCGCGAAAATCAGACCCCACTTTGTCTATCTCGTCCATCATGAAAACAGGATTATTTGTCCCGCTCTGCTTCAATCCTTGCAAGATGCGACCCGGCAGCGCGCCTATATAAGTCCGGCGGTGCCCTCTGATTTCGGCCTCATCACGGATACCGCCAAGAGATATCCGTATAAATTTACGTTTCATGGCACGCGCAATCGCCTGACCCAAGGACGTCTTGCCCACTCCGGGAGGACCGACAAAACAAAGAATGGGGCCTTTCATCTTGGGATTAAGTTTACGGACGCTTAAGTACTCGAGGATGCGGTCTTTTACCTTTTCCAGCCCAAAGTGATCTTTATCGAGTACCTTTTGGGCGTTCTTGATATCAATTATATCTTTAGTCGCTTTGCTCCAGGGCATTTCAACCAGCCAGTCCAAATACGTTCGCACAACCGAAGCTTCTCCAGAGTCAGGGTGCATCTGTTCAAGGCGTTTCAACTGCTTTAAGGCCTCTTTCCCCGCTTCTTTAGACATTTTGGCTTTTTTAATCTTCTTTTTGTATTCTGCAATTTCTTGGGCTCTTTCATCACTTTCGCCAAGTTCCTTATGGATAGCTCTCATTTGTTCGCGCAGGAAAAAGTCTCGCTGATTTTTTGATATTTCATCCCTGACATCAGACTGAATTTTGGCCTGCATCGACGAAAGTTCCACCTCCCGAGAAAGCAGATCGTTTATTTTTTTTAGACGTTCCACCGGGTTAGCTATTTCGAGCAGACTTTGGGACTCTTCGATTTTTAATCTAAGATTTGAGGTCACAAGATCAGCAAGTCTGCCGGGGTCTTCGATGCTTTCAAGTACCGTATCAACGTCGCCGGTCAACTCACCACGAAATGCCATAATTTTTTCAGCATGTTCGCGAACATTCCTCATCAGCGCTTCAATTTCAAGGTTGATTTCCTCGACAGGTTCTTCTTCGATAATTTCAATACGTACGCGATATAACGAACGCCTTGCAACGTACTTGACGATTCTGGCTTTGGCGATACCCTGTACAAGCGCCTTGACACGACCGTCAGGCAGCTTCAGTACTCGCAGGACCCGACTAACAGTGCCGACCTGATATATTTCGTCCGGCCCCGGGTTTTCAATACCTGGATCCTTTTGCGTGGCCAAAAGCAAAAAACCGTCCTTTGTTATCGCCTCTTCCACAGCCCGAACCGATTTTTCGCGGCCAACAAAAAGAGGGAGAAGCATATCGTTAAAAATCACTACATCCCGAACCGCCATTAACGGAAGTGTTTTGGGCAAGGTTGCCTCTTTTTCATTTTCCTCCAGTATACTTACAAGATCATCTTTGTCGACTTCCGCCATTGTTGCTCCTGTTATTTTTATTTAACCGCAATAGTTAAGACACCAAGCCTCTAAAATTATAACACTAATTTACATTGTCCGATTCTTTGTGCCTTTGTCCCTTAGTGGCTTAACTGTTACCTTATTGACGAATTCATTAAAGATAATACTATAAGACATGATTCTTGTTTGACAATAACAATTCGGATTATAGCAACGTATTGGCCAGCTTTTTTTCGCCGAAGTTCATAGGCATGACGACTGCAAGGATGCTGAGAATAAAAGCCAGGCCAAACGACCCGAGGATCCATATCCGTTCAATAACGGTCAGCACCCTTCCGTCGATATCCGCCATAAAAAGGTTGTAAACCGGTCCTGCCTCCAGGACTATGACGGTACCGATGTATCCGGCGCATACCATCATGAAAAGAAGTCCTCCGAAACTCGTCACTGTTTGAGCAGGATTTTCGGATTTAAAATCAGGGTACGCGGCACCAAAACCGATCCCCATGGAAACAATTCCCGGAACCATGAAAAATACATTTACTACGGAGAGCACCATCATAAAGGGGGTAACTTTGAGAAGAATATTGGTAGCAATAATCAGGATTTCAGTTAGAGCCAGCAGAGGAAAGAAATAGATAAAGAACTTTATCCACAAGAAGCTTCTGAGCGTTATTGGCGCTGATTTTACAAGCCAGAACGACTCCCTTTCGCTACTTACGGCAGGAAAGGCAAAACGCGCTGAAACGGCGGTAAGCACAAAGGTTGCAAGCCCCATGTTCAGAAAAGAAAGGAGGTTTTGAAGATAGACAGTTTTTATGGGGGCCTTTTCCAGAGGCAGAGCATTAAAATTGTAGACATATATCACTACCAGGGCCCCAATAAGAAAAAGCTGGGACCATTGGGTTTGATCCCGGAAAAAGGTCCGGATCTCTTTGACGGCCAAGGCCCTGACCGGACGTGACAAAAAAAACAATAAACGACCTTCTGATATACTTCGTTTTAAAAGTCTTGACGGTGCCGTCTGAGTTTTTGACAGCCCTTTGATGTAAATGGCATCTGCAATAATGATATTGATAAATACCACCACCCCTGCAAAGCTCCACGAAAGTGAGGTATGCAAAAGGCTCTTTACAATTTTGCCTTCAAGTATCGTTTTGAGACTGTCAAAAGCCCATGTGCTTGGAAGGTAAGGCGGCGCCGGCGTTTTTAAGGCTTTCAGATAAATAAGGGCGGTTGAAAAAACCTCTGGATCAACCAGACGTTCCGGCCTTAAAAAACGAAAGGCAAAAAAGAGTACCAGAAAAAAAATCAGGCCGAGGAGCACAAATATGCTCTTGATGCGACCCGCCGGAATGGCAATCACGGTGAGCATTACAAGCAAAGAACTGATGCCGGATGCAATTATGGAAAGGGACAAAAGAACGAAAATGATATTGCCATAGAAAAACATGCCGGCTTGATATACAATTCCGTATGAAATAAAGACCGGAAGAGTATATACGATTAGCATCCAGGAACTGTCAATGGTGCTCTCTATCCACCTTGCAATAAATATCTTGTAGCTTGAAACCGGCATGGAATGAACAAGGGGCAGATCTCTGGAAAGATACAGTTTCGAAAGGGATGTTAGAATGCTGCTGAAAACCAGGACCGAAAGAAACGTCAGCAGAATCATGGATAGAAGTTTGTAGGCTAATATGTCACCAAGCTCTTCAATCCCCTTAAAATAACCGAGAACACGCAAAGAGACAGCAAAGATACCGCCCCAGAAAAGAACCCCGATCGTCCCGAAAACCAACAACTTAACCAAAGCATCCTGGTTGTCGCTTGAAAAACGCTTAAACTTAAAGGATAAAATCCTGGGCTTTAGTAGTGTGATGACAGTTTTCATTCTTCAGTCAAACGCATAAACACCTGTTCAAGGTCCGCTTCGCCGGCATCGGTGAGGCGCCTCAGATCCTCGGGTGTTCCGTTGGCGACAAGCGAGCCCTTATGAATGACACCGATGCGATCACAAATGTCTTCGGCCACTTTCAGGGTATGGGTCGACATGAAAATGGTTACACCCTCGGCGGCAAGGTGCTTAAAGAGTTCTTTCACCATTTTGATCGCCACCGGATCGAGCCCCACCATCGGTTCATCGACAATAATAACTTCCGGTTCATGCAAGAGCGCCGCTGCCATAACAAGTCGCTGCTTCATGCCGTGTGAATACGATTCTATGAGCTCATTGGACCATTCGGAAAGTGAAAACATCTCCAATTGTTCTTGAGATCTGGCCAGAAAATCATTCTCATTAACACCATAAAGATCTGAGGTGAACTCAAGAAACTCCATGGCGGTGAGCTTTTCATATAGATACGGCCTGTCCGGAATAAAGCCGATTTTTCTTTTGGCCTTTTCCGGGTGCTCTTCCATCCGGATACCGCAGATCGTTACGCTGCCTGAAGTCGGTGTTATGATCCCTCCCATCATGTTTATCGTCGTGGTTTTGCCCGCCCCGTTGGGGCCGATAAATCCGAAGATCTCGCCCTCGGGCACAATAATGTTCAGATCGTTTACAGCAACTAAATCAGTATATCTTTTGGACAGTCCGGTAAGTTCTATCATAGCACCTGGCTTATTTTGATCTTGAAAACCTGGTCCTGTGGGGCCAGGTCAGAGTTGTCCGCTTCTGTCTGAAGAAACGGAGCAAGAGTTTGAAGTGCACTAAAGTTTAAAGTGAGCTAAAGTTAAGGAATTCTGTCAATTATATAAAACCAGCGGAGCAAAGCGACTCAATAACTTTAGGCACTTTAGCTCACTTTAGGCACTTTTCACTTGTCCGGCTTGCAGGAGAGGAGCCCCTTTCAGGGGCAACCAACGCCTGGTATTATGGGCCAGTTTTCTTTACAATCTTTAACTTTATCTTGCCTATAATGCTCATCAAATCAAGCTGCTGTTTCTGCTGCCCGCTTGCAAAGCGTATGTGGGTCACATCTGCCGGTATCTGGCCAAAAAGAGCATCCGCCGTCACCCACTTTCCAAGGTACAAAAGATTCCAGGCGTGGTAGTAAAACCGCCCGTTTAAATAAACCAGTCCGGCTTCAATCTTTACAGGTATGCCTGTCGCCCGCGCAAGGGCAGCCAGCAGCACGGCATGCTCATTGCAGTCACCCATACGATTCTCGAGGGTAGAGAGGGCGTCAGGCAGGGAAAGAACCGGTCGCTTGTCGATATTTTTATAGACCCAGTCAACCAGTCTTACAGCTTTTGTTAACGGCACTTCATTCCCTGATACGATTTTTTGGGCCAGTTTTCGTATCTTGGGATGATCAGACTGTACGAACGGAGTCGGTTTTAAAAATTCTTTTCTATCTTCATGGGATTTATTCTCGGCAGCAAAAGACGCAAGATCCGATAATGACTCTATAGTTATAGTCAGTACATTATCGACCAAAGACTGCCTGCCGCCGTGCAGATCTATATCATCGTATTTGACACCTCCAATTTCAACTTCGAGCCTGGTCAGTTTGCCTGCATCGTCAATTAACATATTCGAAGGGACAGAAGCAACTGTTGTAAGATCCTGACTCGCTTCTAAAGGAAGCCCGAAAAGCGCATTATCACGTGTTGTTTTTTCTAAACTGATCCCCAAAAAGCCCTTCTCTTTAATCACTTCATCGTTTTCATCTATCCATGCCAGCTGAGTTACGCCTTTAAACATTAGCGACAATTTTGTTGCCGTTTTTTTGATTCCCTGATTCAGGACTTCCTCACGGCCAATAACCTTGACAATGACAGTCTCCCTTCCCATTGTAGCAGGATCAAAAATTTGAAAGGCAAACTCGTCTCCGGGCACCAAAGCGGAAGCCGCTACTGCTTTTAATATGCCGGGTATAATATATATTCTCTCCTTGAGCTCGATATCAATCTTTCGCTTGGATCCGGAACTTAGTGTTTGAATGGAAAGTAGGTCGTTTGAAATAGTTCCCTCGACCACAAACCGAAAACGGTCAGAACTAATCTCAAAATCAAACGACGAAAGCGTAAAATCCGGATTTAGCCTTCCGCCTGTATTGAGGCGCAAGTCCTGGACCAGCCCCATTGTATTAATGCGCATATGTATCTTTTCGTAAAGGCGGTAACCGCTGGCGGTTTTTGAAAAAGTTGTGTGTGAAGATCCAATTTTGCGGCCGTTTTGAAAAATATTCATCCATGAATCCTTGGCGGGCAGGGAATTAATACCTGATAAAGATACGGTTTTGGGATTAACATTTAGGCTTTTGAACAGGCCCAAGCGCACGGAAAAAAGAACTGCAAAAACAAGCCCGAATAGAGCGGCACAGATCCAGAAAGGTTTGGTTTTGTTCCATGGCATGGCAAACGGAAGATGCATAAGTGTAAAGTTAACAGGAGGTAGTGCTTAACCCAAGCTTCTCATGAAGAACATCAAAAAGAAAGCAAAAAAATATTATATCAAAGCGGTCTGTAGCGGAGGGGAAAACTTAGTTGACTTTCAGGTTTCTTTCTCTTACAATTTTTATAATTAAAAGCAATGTGTTGCCACAATTATTTTCGTAAAAGTCGATCTGTTGCACGCTGCAAAACTTAAAATCAGGTTTGAAATGATGCCAACCGGCAAACCCACAGCATTAGAAAACCGCTTTTCACTTATAATCTCCTTCAGGGGGGACATGGCTAAGAGACTTCAGTTTTTCATTGTTGATGACGACCAGATCTCTATCAAACTGCTTAGCAATCTTCTTGAAAAAGAATCGCACATTGTATCTTCTAACATCTCCAGTACCAGAGCCCTGACCGAAATTATCGAACAAGTACCCGATTGTGTTATTCTGGACATGATGATGCCTGAAATGGACGGCCTTGAACTTATCAAAAGGCTGCGGGCCGAACCTGACCTGGATGCCACCAAAATCATTGTGGTATCCAGCAAATCTTACGAGTTCGACCGTAAACGAGCTTTTAGCTTTGGCGCTGACGGTTACATCACCAAACCAATTGATACGAAAAAAATCGTCGATCAACTGCACCGCGTCATCCAGGACCGTATTGAACTGACCTTTTGGGGGGTCCACGGCACCCTTCCGGTCCCCGGCAAAGAGACCACAAAATACGGCGGAAACACATCTTGCGTCAGCCTGGAGTTTGCCAAAGGCAGTCTTTTCATTTTCGACGCCGGCACCGGCATCAAATCATTATCAAATTATCTAGTAGCCGAAAACCGCCCGCTGGTGGGCGCCAAAATTTTTATCTCCCATCCCCACTGGGACCATATCAACGCCATACCATTTTTCGTACCGTTGTATACTCAAGGCAACGAAATTGAAATCTTCGGGCCGTCACACGGCGACATTTCCATGCGCGAGCTGATTTCAGGACAAATGGACGGCGTCTATTTTCCCATCAATATCAAGGAATTCAGCGCTATGGTCACTTTCCGCGATTTGAAGGAAGAAGAGTTCGAAATAAACGGTATAAAGATAAGAACCATGCTGCTTAACCATCCCGGCTACTGTCTGGGATACCGAGTGGAATATAAGAACAAATCGCTCTGTTATGTCACCGACAATGAACTCTATCCGAAATCCAACCAGTTTTACAATAAGTTCTACTTGGACCAGCTTGTCGATTTCGTGGCGGACACCGACGTCCTGATCACCGACTGTACTTACACCGACAAGGAATATGAAGCCAAAATCGGGTGGGGCCATTCTGCCATCTCACAGGTGGTGGATCTGGCCGCCCGTGCCAAGGTAAAGACTTTGTATCTCTTCCACCATGATCCAGGCCAGAAAGATGTTGACATTAATGCCAAGCTGAAATCAGCACGAGCAATGTTGAAGAAAAAAAAGTCCTCCACCCGGTGCGAGGCGCCCAGGGAAAGGCAGGTCGTACAGCTATAAAATCGCTAAAGCGATTTTATATAGCGCGGCTACGCCGCTTTAAAAAGAAAGCTCATGTAAAGGGGAGCATGTACCCATAATCGCAAATTTATTTTTGCACCGGATGGACTGTGGAAGGCCTACTAATAAATGAACATCGAACATCGAACGCCCAACATCGAATGGTGAATGAGAAGAAAAGGTAAATAATAAAAGATGAACATTGGAGATTATTTAACGAAAAAAGTTGTGTATTGACTTTTTCCGGTGATAAAATAATTTGAGGAGCGGAGCGACATCATTATTCGATGTTCAACGTTGATGGTCTCGTAAAAAGTCCGAAAATTGCCATTTTTTGGATTTGGCTCTTAATTATTTCAATGGGTTACAAAGCTGAGTTTTGAATATTTTGACTTTTTACGAGACCGTCAACGTTGGACGTTCGATGTTTGACGTTCATCTTTCAAAACAATTCCGTACGGCATAAATTTAACCTGTGAACGATTACATAACAACTTAGATGGGGCATGTACCATGCAGCATGCAGTCCTAGTCGTTGATGATGAGCCCGCCATCAGAGACATGTTGACACAAGCGCTATCACGCGAGCCCTATGAGATTCTGTGCGCAGATTCAGCAGAAGAAGCTCTCGATATTATAGCCCAAGAACATGTGGATGTCGTCCTCTCGGATGAAAAAATGCCGGGCATGTCCGGAACGGAATTTCTGGCTATTGTCCGGCGGCAATATCCTGATACCATCCGCATGATTCTTACGGGGCACGCCAGCCTCGAATCCGCCATCCACGCTATTAATGAAGGAGAGATCTACCGTTTCTTTACCAAACCCTGCAACATGGTTGACCTGATGGTAACGATTCGCCAAGCCCTCCAACAACAGGATCTTATGGCCGAAAACCAGCGACTACTCAACATTGTCCGGCAGCAGTCCTCGTCCTTAGAGGCACTGGAAAAACAACATCCCGGGATTACGAAAGTCAAAAGAGACCAAAACGGCACCGTGATCATCGATGAATAAAATCTGCAATTGTCGAGGATGATTGAGCGGTACATTATTTCACGCAAAGGCGCAAAGCCCGCAAAGGAAAACAAAGATAAATATTTTTATAATCTTGGCGTCTTTGCGCCTTTGCGAGAGAATCTTGTTTAATTCCGGTTTATCCGGGTTAGGTTTGATGTGGTAATTTGTCAAACAAGGCCCTGATCCAGCATGGCATTCACTACTTTCGAAAATCCGGCGATATTGGCACCGGCCATATAGTTGCCGGGTTCGTTGTAATCAGCTGCCGCATCCAGACAGGTCTGGTGAATATTTTTCATAATCATTTTGAGACGGCGATCCACTTCTTCGGCGGGCCAGTTCAAACGCATGCTGTTCTGAGCCATTTCCAGCCCTGAAACTGCCACCCCGCCGGCATTTGAAGCCTTGCCGGGAGCATAGAGTATTTTTTTGTCCACAAAAACATTGATGGCTTCGGGGGTGCTAGGCATGTTGGCTCCCTCGCAGACCAGATTAACACCATTATTTATGAGGTTTAAAGCGTCCTTGGGGTTGATCTCATTCTCCGTGGCGCTGGGAAAAGCGCAGTCGGCCTTGTGGTTCCACAAGGGATTGTATTCCTGCTCAGGTTCTACTTCCTTGTAAACCGACTTTACATATTTTTCAGTGTACTCCTTGATGCGGCCCCGTTGGATGTTTTTCAAGCGTTTCACAAAAGCCAGCTTGCCGGCGTCGATACCTTCCTCATCATAAATATAGCCGGTAGAATCAGAGAGAGTCACCACTTTGCCGCCCAGTTCGAGAATTTTTTCAGTAGTGAATTGCGCCACGTTGCCCGTACCTGAAACCAGGCAGATTTTACCTTCAAGATTCTCATTGCGGGTAGCCAGCATTTCGGCGGCAAAATAGACACTCCCGTACCCGGTTGCTTCCGGCCGGATGAGACTCCCTCCCCAGCCCAGACTTTTGCCGGTTAATACGCCGGTAAATTCATTGCGCAGTTTCTTATACATTCCAAACAGATATCCGATTTCTCTGGCGCCCACGCCAATATCTCCGGCCGGGACGTCCGTATCCGGACCGATATGGCGAAAAAGCTCCGCCATAAAGCTCTGGCAGAACCGCATGACTTCATTGTCAGATTTTCCTTTGGGATCAAAATCCGACCCGCCTTTACCACCGCCCATGGAAAGAGTGGTCAACGCGTTTTTAAAGACCTGTTCAAAGGCTAAAAATTTGAGGATGCTCAAGTTGACCGAGGGATGAAAGCGCAATCCCCCTTTGTAAGGTCCGATGGCGCTGTTCATTTCAATCCTGAACCCGCGGTTGACATGCACCTGTCCCTGGTCATCCATCCAGGGAACTCGAAACATAATCACGCGCTCAGGTTCTATGATTCTCTCCAGCACGGCATTCTGGCGGTATTGTGGGTTGCGATCCATAACCGGCTGAACGGTTTCTACGACTTCTTGCACGGCTTGATGAAATTCCTTTTCATGCAGATCCCGGGCTTTTAGCAACTCCATGGTTGTTTTCATTACTAACCTCCTGTTCTTTTCTCTAGTGAAGCTCAGTTCTTTAATCGAATAGCAGTGGTTAAGTATATGGCACTTTTATTCTGAAGAACCTGCCGATGCTGGATGCCGGATACTTGATGCTGGCATACGGAATTGCATTCAGCCGTCGTAGCCATAGGCGACTATAATGAAGTCAGCTCGCTTTATCATTATAAAAATGGCAGAATTCCTTATTTTATCCAGTATCCAGAAACCAGCATCCAGTATCTGTTTAATTGTTGCACTACAACATATCTTTGGAACATTTTTATTTGTTTAGTTTTTGGCTTTTTAAGCGTACAACACCGCACGTGATCCTTTCCCGTCGATCTTGATGGCCAACGGAGCATCCAGTCTTATATGTTTTAAAAAAGCTGTTTCCTTTGCAGGAGGCAATGATTTCAGCCATTGCCAGTCAATAAAATCTTCATCTCTCTCTGAAAGAGTGATGTAACCGATCCCAAGAGATGTTAAATTATGAAAAAAGTGGGTCCCCTGGGAAGGCTCGGCCTGCAATTTATCGGATGTTGTTTCGATGATGGCTCCCACACCTGAAATATCATTCCAGCTAACAGGAATCCCCAGCCAGCGGTCGGCAGAGCCCCAGCGTCCCGGACCGATCAGAAGATACTTGCGGTTCCGGTGTTTTAGCAATTTGTTAACACCGCTGATTTCAGCAGCGATTTCAACAGTACGGGCAGGATCAAACGTATTGATATCTACAAAAACAATGTCAGCGATATCTTTAATTTTGCCGTTTCCCATGGCATTTTTAGAATAACAAAAGGCCTGGTCGATCTCCTGGTCGCTGATAGCAATATCTATATGCTTTGGTCCCAGAGCCATGGGTCTGATCTGGAGCAGAGAAAATTCCGCTTTTTGATTCCCATTAAAGGGAAGGTTCACGGCAAATTCGATTTCCACAGCCCCACCCATCCCTTTGCGTCCTATCTTTAGTAGTTCTGATAGTACATCAGGAATTGGAAATGAGCTGTATTTCAGTATTCTGGCAAATGTCAGTACCAGGTGTCCGTTAGGATGGACCGAATCTCTGATCCTGTGATCTTCGGGAATATAGGTGCTTGCAAGATATTTAACCGGATCATGATCCTGAACATCCTCGATCTCCAGTTTCGCCAGTGTGGCATCGTCAGCAGAGTCAATTTTACTTGGGAAATCATCCATTTTTAAAGCATAAAAGAAGCGCTGAGAATTTTTCAGAATGTCTTCCACTTTGGAGAACTGGGGCAGAAACTGAGGATATTTGGGGCAAAAACGAAGAACTTGACCGCCTTCGACAACTGTTTTTCCAAGACCCAGCGCCATATGAACAATGCCTTCTTCCGCTTTCATGTGCGCCAGCGGATAATAGTTGTAGGACTGGGCCACCCCGGAAAACGCCGGGTAGAAATAACCGTCATGCTCCGTTCCGGTTAGCTGCTGGATAAGAATCGCCATTTTTTCATCTTCAATACGATGCAGCGTGCTCTTAGCATAAACCTGCGGCGTCTCCAGGTAGGTCGAAGCGTACACCAGCTTTATGGCCATGATAAGCTGCTTAAGTCTTTGCTTTAAATCGCGATGGTTGTTGGGCAGCATAAAGGTCTTGTAAATACCGGCAAAAGGTTGAAACTGGGCGTCCTCAAGGAGACTGGAAGAACGTACTGCCAGAGGATACCCGGTCTGTTTCAGGAACAGTTCCAGGGCCTTTTCCAACCAATCCGGAAACCGGGCCTCTAAGAATATTTTGGAAATACGGGCATCACTTAGATCTTGGCCTAAAAGATCTTTGAGATTGTTTTGATCGATAAAGTTATCAAACCCTTCCGTAGAGATTACAAGGGTCTTGGGCACATGGATGACGGTCTCTGGAAATTTATTTTGAAACTCGATATTTTCCTTGAGCAGGTTGGAAAAAAACGCAAGCCCTCTGGCCTTACCCCCTAAAGAACCTTTACCGACTTTAACAAAATCTGCATGTGTATCATAGTCCCCGGGAACAAAATCAGTTACAACGCCCCTCTGGCGGCCTTTGCGTCGCTGATGAATGCAGTCTTTGAGGTATTGTTTGATTTCGGCTGCACTTGAAAAGTCTGTGGCTTTAACCGGTTTCAACTTTGAAGCCAAGAGGATCTCGGAGCGGGCAAATAGCCAGCTGGAAAAATGGTTTCTAATAGCATGATAATAAACGGATTCGTCTGGAATAGAGGGCAGAATCTCTTCCATAGCCCGCAGGCTGGATGCCCTGGCCACCTCCCTGCCGTCGGGCAACCGGAAAATAAAATCGCCAAATCCTAAATAGTCAACAAAAAAGGATTGAATTTCGGAATGCAATGAAGGCGAGTTTTTATTCAAAAAAACCGCCGGAATTTTAGCCGCTTTTGCCCGGTTGGCTTCCTCTGAGCTTAGATTGAGAAGCGGTATATCAGGACTTTCCTGCTTGATCATTGATAGCAAATCAAAGCCGGCCTGTTCGTCGATTTGACCGTTGCGCGGGAAACGAACATCCGAAAAGATGGTGAGCAAATATGGCTTGAAACGCCGGTAAAGATTTTCTGCTTCTTCAAAATTATCCGCAACCAGCACTTTGGGCCGGGCGCGCATGCGGAGGATGCGGTGCTCTGAATTCAACGACTCCTCCATCAGCGCCTGGGTCTGCATCACAATCTCTTTATACAGCAGCGGCAGCAACACCGAGCAGTAGATGGGAGAATCTTCCACCAGGATAATGACCCGCACCTTGGCTCTTTCGGTGTCATATTCAACGTTCATCCGATCTTCGACATTTTTTATTAGGGCCAGCAGCAGGTCTGTATTGCCGTACCAGACATACAATTTGTCGAATGAACTGCGATCGGCATACTTTGGATCCATAAACAGTCGGCTGGTTTTCTGAGCAAGGAGAAAGACCGGGAGGGTTGGAAAATTTTGCTTTATTTTGCGCCCCAAAATGGATGGATCCATATCATCCAGGCGGGGCATTGTGATGACCAGATCAAATCGGTTCCCTGATAAAGCGTTTAGGGCTTCCTGAGCAGTGGATACCCAGGTAAGCTTGGGGGGTCGGGAGAGGTTTAACCCCCTGTATTCCTGTATTATTCTTTCAGCAAGACGCCCTTCCTCTTCCATAATAAAGGCATCATAGGGACTGGAAACCAAAAGGATATCCGTGACCTTTCTGGCCATCAGCTCATGGAAAACCTTAAAAGAAAGATCAAAATCATCCTGGGGATGACCGTTGGCTAAGGACATATCGGCCTCGCTTGTATCCATATGAACAAAACCCAGCCCGGACACGCCGGCCTTCTGCTCTTAGAGAACCAAAATATATTTGCCACATTCAGATTTAAGAAATTATTCGAGTTCTTCCGAAAGCAAGAGCGCTTCAGCCACATGGCGCATGGTTTTTCTATAATCCATACTCCGTTTTTGGATCCATCGAAACGCTTCATCACCGTCCAGGTTGCGACGGCGCATCAGAATCTCTTTGGCCCGCTCCACCAGCTTGCGGGTCTCAAGTTCCTCCTGAATCACCTTGGTCTTGACCATCAACTCGGTGTTAATGATGGCCAGCGCAGCCTGGTTGGCCACCGTCGTTATCAAATTTACCTCTGTTTCAGGAAAATTGTGCGGCCGGGAAGTAAAGCAATTCAGTACTCCGATCACTTTTTCATCCTGAACCTGAAGGGGTACGCCCACCATTGAAACCAAACCCATCTTCTTGGCCATTTCCTTCTCTTTGAACCTGGGTTCCTTCAGAACATCTTCGATAATAAGTGGCCTTTTGTGGGTGACTACATGGCCGACCACACCTTCATCCAGTTTTAGCGAACGGTCTTTCACATATTCGGGATCAATGGCTTGCGTGGCCTTGAGCCGGATCTTTTGCGGGGATACACTTTCATCAATAAGCCATAAAGAACAGATTTCCACTCCGGTTACCTTGGCCGTAACCATCACTATCAGCTTGAGAATATCTTCAAGATAAAGCTCCGATGTAATGGCCCGGCTGATATCCATCAGCCCTTTGATATATTTATCATATGTTTCCGGTATGATTTTTTCCATGGTTTAAGCTGAGTTCATTTTGATGATTTATAATGATCTGTTACAATTATCCATCTTTAGATTTTATATCCTGCTGTGGGCCTGTTATCAACTGTTATTTTTTCCAGTGTAATGATTTGGTTTTCGTTTTATCAAAAAATAAATTGACAATTCCCCATAATATGTTATGAGTAGATAAACTACTCGCAAAAGGAACTGTCATTGGAAAATCTATTCACAGGACTGATTGCATCAAAAACCCGCATCAAGCTGCTGATTCGTTTCTTCTTTAACCCGGAAACCCGCTCCTATTTGAGGGAACTGGCCAAGGAATTCAATTGTTCCACGAATTCGGTCCGCGAAGAACTTAACCAGCTGACCAGCACCAAGCTCCTCAAATCTGAAAAACACGGGCGCCAGGTCATTTATAAGGCAAATCAGGAGCATCCGCTCTATCCCGAACTCAAATCCATGGTCAGTAAAGTTATGGGCCTTGACCAGGTTATCGACAGCATTGTCAGCAGACTGGGTGACCTTGAAAGCGCATACCTTATAGATGACTATGCCCAAGGAAAAGATACCGGTATCATAGATCTTTTGCTGGTAGGAAATATAGACCGCTACCACTTGAACGATTTGAGCAGAAAAACTGAACGATATATCAAACGAAAAATCCGCTCCCTGGTTTTTACCCGGGACGAATACCATGATCTCGAGCCCAAGCTGAAAGAACGGCCGCGCGTGTTGATCTGGGAAGCGAACAAAGAACAGGTTTGAAAATCGGGGCCAAGTGGACTTGAGCTCCTTTTATTGTAAATCATAATAATTACTGTAATTTCATTGGCTTGTATTACATTTTAAATGTAATTTAAAGAGCGGAGCTGTATAAAGAGAGACCTTTGCATAACTTATGATGGAATCAGTCGATGTCTGGATTAGAAAGGTCTCAAATCTGGATCGGAATATTGATTTTTTGAAGGTTGTGCAAAGGTCTCAATTTTATATGCAACTGAAGGGGCGAGACCTTTGAAAATCTCGCTGGATCACCAATTTTATCATTTTGTCAATTTTTTT
>JACNIG010000422.1 GCA_014383215.1 Candidatus Desulfatibia vada
TTGAAGATCACCTCTGTGTCGGTTTCGGTCCGGAACCGATGGCCACGTCCCTCCAACGTGGTGCGAATATCTTGAAAATTGTATATCTCGCCGTTATAAACAATATGTACCATCCCATCGTCACTTGCCATGGGCTGACGCCCCGCCTCAGACAAATCAATAACCGACAGCCTCCGGTGACCCAACCCCACTCCGGCCTCCCGATCAAAAAAAAGGCCCGTATCATCCGGGCCGCGATGGATCAGTTTTGAAGTCGCTTGGGGAAGGGATTCCCGCAAGCGACCAACATCCCGATTTGTCCTAAATCCAACAATTCCGCACATGGTAACAGATTGCTCCGTGAGCGCTTAAAACGTTTCCCATTATAAGTGGAAAGCATTTTTCAAAGGTCTTACAGAATTTAAGATCACTTTACAAGCCAATGGAGACATGCTAATACGATTATCCACATGAGGCCATAAATAATCATATTTGAATGGGGTGTATGGTCCGGCATCTCCATTAATACAACATCAAAAAGATTTTACCGCATGAACCTTAAAACAATTCCAGTCAGCGTGATCATTCCCTGCTATAATTGCGAAGAAACGATTGAAAGGGCACTGCATTCGGTGTACCGGCAAACTTGCATCCCGTCTGAAACCATCATTGTGAACGATGCAAGCGAATTGGAATCCAGACAAGCCATTGTAAAGATTCTCGCTTCATATGAAAAAAAGTTGAAGAACCTGAGAGTCGTACATTTGTCTCGACAAAGCGGCCCTGCAATCGCACGGAATGTAGGCTGGCAGGCATCTCGCCAAACGTATATTGCCTTTCTGGATGCAGACGATGCCTGGCATCCGCAAAAGCTTGAAATCCAATACAAATGGATGCGCTCGCATCCCAATTTTTGCCTTTGCGGCCACCCAAGTGTCTGGCTGCAATCGAACCACGGATTCCCGGATCTGCCAGTTCATTATTCTTGCTCGCGCATCACGGCAATCAGGCAACTTATCGCAAATCGATTTCATACCCGAACGGTAATGATTAAGAGGAATATCGGTTTGCGATTCAAACAGGGGAAACACCATTCAGAGGACTACCTGCTGTGGCTTGAGATTATTTTTAGTGGAGGCGATGCTGCGTATCTACATGTACCGTTGGCCTATACCTACAAGCCGCAATACGGCAGCGGAGGATTAAGCGGTGATTTGTGGAAAATGGAAAGAGGGGAGTTGGATACCTATCTTCAAATTTACCGCAAAGGGCATATTTCTCTTATATTTCTATTTTTTCTGATCAGCCTGTCGGGTTTAAAATTCATGCGTCGTTTGCTGTTGACCTATTATCGGGGATTGCCCATAATTTCTATTTGAATCATTTTTTCCGGCCGACATAGATAAAAAACCAGTTTGGTATCACCGACTTCAGTTTTATGATTTCAAACCCACCCAAAATCTGAATAAAATTTCTAAAGCCTTCCCGGATAAATGAATGCTCATGGGTCGGATCAAGTGAAACTCCCCTTTTGCCAACGGCGTTTTGCAAAGATCTCGTATTGTCAGTTGAGCCGCCGTCGATAAAGCGATTCCCAGTTCTCATAATTTTGGTTCAACAACAACCGGATAGTGGGAGTCAATGTTTTCTCACAGTTAAAAACAGCCCTCCCTATACTTACAAGGGCTCCATCGATTTATTGATCCGGAAACAGGCGGCCCGGCCAGCCGGAAGCCGTAAAGGTCTTTCTCCTGAAAAGGCGCCAGCTTAACTCGAAAATGAGTCTTCGCGCTGCCCGAGGACCACGCGCCTTACCCCAAATCAGAACAGCCGGTAGGACAATGATTTCACGCAGAAACCTTGATACCGAACCCACGCAATGCGCCCGAACCAGCTCATCAAAAGAATACCTTATCGGTTTTCTAAGAGTTCTCATATATCTATCCCTGCTTGAGACTGCGAAATCTAGAACCTCCTTCATGCGGATTTCATAGGTATGGTCATGTGCAGTCCTTTGAAAGCCGACCCTGGCAATATCATCCCGTTTATCGGGATGTGAAAGATAGTAGTTGATCTTTTCTGCAAGATCTTCTGTTCTGGAAAACACATCTATCTCGTTACCGATAGAATAGAACTTCTCAAGTCCTGGAGCGCATTCTGTAAGCAGAAAACCACCAGCACCAGGCACCTCAAACGTCCTGGCCTTGATCTGGTTTTGGCCTTTGGAATTGGCAAAATTGAGGCTGATGATTGATTTTCTCATAATTTGCGGAATTTTCCCAGCGGCCAATGAACCCGAAGGCCACCCATATCCAAAGCACGAAACACCGATGCCGTACTCATTCAGTCTTGCAATACATTTCCTTCGGTTACCGTGTGCCGCCCCGACAAATGAAACCTGATATTCACATTCTTTGGCGGCTAAAGGCTCTTTTAGGTTTTCGGAATTTGCCGCCCACTGTGTCACCAAAACATTGTCAATCCTATCCCTTTGATACATAGGGAGCATTTCCGGATAAGTTGTTGTCATGGCATGATAAGAACTTCCTATAAATCGTGAAACTTCCCGATACTTCCAAGAGTCATCTGTGGTCCAGCAAATCGTTGCAACATCACCGGCAGCCTGGATAATCCGGAGTGTCTCAAGCCAGATTTCATAGTTTAGTTGAACAACAAGCATAACATCAGGATCTTCCCGCTCAACGGTTTCCAGTAAAGCACGATTTAGTTCCGCGTAATTTGAATAGCGCCTGCGATTCCACGAGTCGAAATGGACCACATCATGCCCCAGATTTCTCAGGGCGGGCACAAAAGCGGCATACTCAGTCCCGAGACCGCGGGAGGAGTTGCCATACTGGTGCTTTCCAAAGACGCACAATACCTTCATCAGTGACCCTGGACGCTATTTTTTAAATCGCACAACTATTACGCTCTCTTAAAATGGAAAAGCCCGAGGGCATACGCCATCCCTACGATATCCTGAAACCGTCCAACTTCCACATGGGCCTAGCAATGGTTCCTTCTACCCAACATCGTCTACTGGGTATCGAGCATTTACTGGGATTGAATTAGATAACCTGAAACCTATTGCCATAAACCACACCGCATAAACAAAACCCGAGATACCCAAACTCCATACCACTCCGACAGGCCCAAATCTCTTCGACAGGTAGAGTGCTGTGGTTGCGGCAATTATGGCTGATACAACTGTGGGTAAAATGTACTTTTTGGGTTGGTTGGCAAGGAAACCAAAACCCGAAAACATCTGCCCTAAATAGAAAAATGCCCAGGCAGCCGTTAGACCAGGCAGCAAAGACGAGAATTCTGTGTAGTTAACGTTGCTCATCAAAAGCACCACTTCACCGTGGAGGAACAGAAACACAATGATGAGGGTAGATGCCCCAATAACATAAACCCCTGTCATTAAATAGAGAACTTTATTGGCAGATTGAATAGAGGCGGAAGAAGTTAAATTACCGGCCCGTTCGTATGCTATTGGTAAAAACAGGTTGTTCAAAAAGTTGGCGCAAAAGATGAGCGGATAGACGGCTAAAATAGTTATAACAGAAAAAGCCCCAACCACATCGGACCCATGAAAGGCCTGGAGTGACCATCGATCGCAGGACTGGTGAATCCATCCGAATACGCCCCAGACGCAAAATGGCCATGAGAACCTAAGGATTTCTTTTCCCAAATTGCCGGATCCTGTCTTGGAGTTCCCTATGGCTGTAGAAGATCGTAACGCATGATCAAGAGTTTTTCTGTACCAATACTCTACTGCACACACCGTGATCAACGTAGCTACAAAGTACCCCCACATAACATAGTCCGCATTTGAAACGACCATTATCACAAAAAACACCGCGATCAGGGGTTTCAGAAATGCAGTGCCTGTATTGGCAAGCGCCACAACCTTTCGTTTTCGTGCTGCTAATAATACGGAAAGTCTGAGGCCCAAATAGCCGCTAAGGGCACCCACAAGCAGGGAAACCATTATTAATACCGGCCACCCAAACAATTCTGTGAAGGATGAAAAGATCAAGACAATCAGACTCACCCCCAATATTATGGCTGTCAAAACCCTTGAATAGCGTTTTGAGGTAATCGTAAATTCTTTAATCTGGCCTCTCTCTTGAGATATGGACCAGAAGCGCATGAAACCCTGGCCAAGTGGTCCGAACAGGTTTGTTCCGATCAGAAGCACAACGGTGTTTGCAAGCGCGAGTCTGCCGAATTCAAGGGGGTTTAGGACCTGAGTCAAAATCTTCACCCCAAACAGCACACCCATGGCCATACCTAATTGACCGATAAAAACCCACACGGCCTCATATCTCAAACCAAATATTTTATTCCAGTATAATTTACTCTTGAGAATTTCTTTCATTAAAAAGGTATTCATCAAAACAGAGATCCTATGATGCGGTTTTTCTTTAGAAAAAATCATTTATTATGTCGGGGGGAAATATGACGAGAGTAAACCAAGGGGGTTCATATTGCTATTTAACGTTGAATCTCCTGATAGGTATGGATGACATCTTCCACCATTTTATCTAAACAAAAATATTTCTCCACACGCTCTCTTGCAGCCTTTCCGAACCTTCCACGGACCTCCGGGTTTACAAAAAGATAATTGATAGCCCCGGCTAAGGCCTTTCCATCCTTCGGCCGAACCACCAGCCCTGTTTCCTGGTGCTGATTCACAAAAGAAGTGCCTGTTCCGAGTTCGGTTGAAATAAGTGGTTTCCCACATGCCATCGCCTCTAATAAAACGATACCAAAAGCCTCGCTGCGAAAAATTGATGGAAACACGAACACATCACAGGCATGAAGATGGCTGACAATATC
>JACNIG010000423.1 GCA_014383215.1 Candidatus Desulfatibia vada
TTCTGCACAACAGGAAACAAGATGGAATTATTGAACAGGATTCTAAGCAGAGAGAACCTGAAAGCGGCCCCCTCAGTCCATTACTGTCCAATATCGTGCTAAACGAACTGGACAAGGAACTGGAACAACGGGAACTCCGGTTTGTCCGCTACGCCGACGACTTTAGCATTTTCCTGAAGACTACACGGGCAGCCCACAGGGTAAAACGCCGGATCACCCGGTTTATCGAGAACCGGCTTCACCTACTGGTTAACGAGAAGAAGAGCGCAACTTGCCGGCCACTCAACTATGAGTATCTGGGCTTTGCGTTTGAATCGAGCTACCAGAAAGGAGTCCGAGGTCAGTACCAACTGGTGGTTTCTAAATCCAGTTGGATGGAATTGAAGTACAAGATCAAGCAAATCACCCGGAAAACTATTCCGGCGAATTTTGACGAACGCATCAAACGGCTAAAACTGCTGATGCGTGGATGGTTGAACTACTTCAGACCGGCCTCGATCTTCGGTAAACTGAAAACCATGGATGGTTGGGTACGAAACCGGCTACGATACTGCATTTGGCATCACTGGAAGAAGCCTCGAAGGCGGGCTAAGAATCTGACCCGTCTGGGGATTCCCAATGAGATGGCCTGGCAGTGGGCATATAGCCGGATGGGAGGATGGGCAGTTTCGTGTAGCCCTATTCTCATTACGACAATCACCCTCGACCGCCTGAGAAGCAGGGGCTATGTCTCTTTTCTGGAATACTATCTTGACAAACGTTGATGGTGTTTGAACCGCCCTGTACGTGACCCGTACGCAGGGTGGTGTGAGAGGCGTACCGGTGGGCTATCAGCTCACCAGCCGTCTACTCGATTATGTGGGGTTATTTTGTTTTTGGAAAGACCTATTTCATTCTATTTTTAACATCCATTCTTTGGTGAAGGATTCTTACTATTTCAATGGTCTTTTCATTGCTGATTTTGTAGAATATAATGTGTGATTTTACGATTGTTGCCCTGTAACCTTGTCTTATATGATCCATGGATCTACCAGAAAGTGCATTTGCAGCAATAAATTCTATTTCATCGATGACTAGATTGTAGTATCTGTCAGCTTGCTCTAAAGACCATTTTTTATATGTAAATGACCAAATACTTTCGAGGTCTTTTACAGCCTGATTAGTCAACCGGTATTTAGCCATTCTTATATATGCTTTTCATGTACCTCTTGTAAGTGTTTCTTTGCATCAAAGTCCTTTGCTATGCCGCTGTCTTCACCAAGTTCAAGAGCTTCATTTAAAGCTTCAATTTTTCTTTCTTCATGTTCCAATAGGCGTAAGCCGGCTCGAATAACCTCACTTACCGAATGATACCTTCCTGATCCTATTTTGTTTAAAATGAAACTTTCAAAATGGTTGCCTAATGATATAGATGTGTTTTTGCTCATAATGTAAGTTTTCCTCAAAGGTACCAAAAATTGGTAATTCATGCAAATTTTTAGATTTTTTTAAAATAATCCCACATAACGGCGGCCAGTAGCCGCCGTGGCGGTTGAATCTCTTTAATGTTTGTATTCTTTCTTTCATTCATTACTTGAATTCTGCCAGCTTTGGAAACCTTAAGCCGACATGGTCGGCTACTGGCATGTTACCTGCAATTTTATTCGTTGATAAATTCACTGATAGTGACATGCTTTTCAACTTCCGGCCTCCAGGTATCTTGATTGGACATAGTATCGCAAATCTTTTCATGAAAATAAACTTGATACCAGGTTTTCTTATGAAAATTACATACATTCTTATATGCCATTTCAGAATGAATCATTAATCTTAACATGAACTCATCTTTCGGTTCTCTATGGTTATTTATTACTTGACTCAACATTACAGGTGTAATCTCAATATCCTTAGCAAAATTGCTTCTCTTAGAATAGATTATATCAACGTATGTTCCAACGAATTCAGAGAAATAATTATACTTATCGTAGACCGGTTTCTTCAAATAGTCTTCCATTTGCAGTTTTAACTGTAATAATTTTGCTCGAATGATTTGATCTTTTGATAATTTTTTCATTCTCTGCAAACGTGCTTCCATTAAAGCTGCTCCATCAAGTTCGCGTTCTTTTTTAGATTTGTATCTTGAATCTACACCGTACTCCGCATCTATAATATCCATGTTATTTTTTTTATTATTCATTATCGTATGTGTTAATTAATGTCAAAATATCTGGAACTTCAATACTTAAGGTCCTTCCTGTAACTTTCATTCCATAGTTACGAATATAATGGTCGGCGATTTGAGTTTTTGGTCTCAGTGATACACAGGCTAACTCCCCAAAATCCTTTACTGCGAGTTTTGCAGCATGAGTAAGTAAATTCCCAGCTATATTATCAAATTGCTTACTACTCCCTTTATTCTCTTTTGAAACAGTCAGAAGTCTAACATGAATTCTCCACTCTTCAGGAATTCGTTCCAGTGATATTAGGCCTAAAATGTCTTTTGAACCAACTATTTGTAATTTATAGATCTCCAATTAAACCCTTTTGCATGCATAAATGTACGAAAATATTGAGCCCATTGCAATATATTGTTAATAATTTTTCATGATCAACATATAACCTTTCACCCCTAAACCGGATTAATGTTTGAAAGTCAGGACTTCGTTGAACCAATTTTTTATTAAAATCCTGCAATTGTTCGCAAATAAAAGGTATCTTGCCAATAAACCACCACGAGATGAATGGCGATAAATTTGATAAAAGGCGCATTCTAATGAATTCCCAGAGAGTTATTCCTGATGCGAAGCTGTTGGCTGGCTCAACCAAAGACAAATTTCCTGTTGTTCTGGATGGCGGTAAGACAATCATATTTATTTCAGATAAAACGAAGGAGCAGGAAACTATTTTAAGATATAAATATCGGAGCTATATAAAAACATGATACATTTAAGAACCTTCTGGTACCCATTCAAGCCATGGCATTAGGTTGCCTTTCATCAATCCTGAATAATCCTTTTAATAGCATCCATTAATTCCCCCCTACCTTCTAACCGACTTGGAAAGGAATTCTAAGAATCCATGCACAAAAACAATAGTGAGCAAAAGCTGGAAAAAAGTAAATCAGCAGCTATGAGCGAATATAAGCTATGCGACTATATCTGATCAATCCTTCCAACCCTCTCGTCAGCATCGTCAGAGTCAGGGAAAGCCGCTGGAACCGCTACCGGGTGTGGAAACCGCTCAGCCTCATGGTTCTTGCGGGCTTGACCCCACCGGAGTGGGAAATCTCGATCATTGACGAAAACCTCGGTGTGCCGGACTATCCGTCGATGCCTCTGCCGGACTTGGTGGGCATCACTGCTTTCACCTCGCAGGCAAACAGGGCCTATGAAGTGGCCGCTTATTTCCGGCTTCTGAGCGTTCCCATAGTCATGGGTGGCATTCACGCAACCATGTGCATGAACGAAGTCATGGAGCATGTGGACTCGGTTGTTACGGGGGAAGGCGAGGGCATCTGGCCTAAGGTACTGGAGGACGCTCGGCACGGCTGCCTGAAACGCCGGTATGACGGAGGACTCGCCGAGATAAGCGATATCCCACCCGCTCGTCATGAATTATTGGATACAGGATATGCCTTCGGAGCCATTCAGACCACACGCGGCTGTCCGTTGAACTGTAACTTCTGCAGTGTGACAGCGTTCAACGGGGTCCATTACCGGATGCGATCCATTGGGGACGTCGTTCAGGAATTTAGGCTGATCCGCGAGAAACGCGTTCTGGTGGTGGACGACAACCTCGTGGGCACGCGTCCTGAACATATCGCCCGCGCCAAGGACCTGTTTCGCGCCATGGTACAGGCGAAACTGAAAAAAGAATGGGTCGCCCAAGCCACGATCAACTTCGCCGATGACGAGGAACTCCTTGCGTTGGCCGCGAAGGCGGGCTGCCGGGGCATCTTCATCGGCTTCGAGTCAACGATACCGAAGGGGCTTCGGGAACTCAGCAAGAAGTTCAATTTTCTGAATGGCCGGGACTTTCGGGCCTCTGTGCGGCGCATCCAACAGCACAGAATCCTGGTCGTGAGTTCCTTTATCATCGGTTTGGACATAGATGAACCAGGCATCGGAAAACGTATCGCCGAGGCAGCCAGCCAGTACGGTGTGGACCATCTCAACGCGCTGTTTCTGACGCCCCTGCCCGGTACGCGCCTGTGGGACCAGATGAAAGCAGAGGGCCGTATCGTTCTCGATAAATTCCCGGAAGACTGGAAATACTACACGCTAACCTTCCCGGTTGCCCGGTATAAGCATCTGTCTCTGGATGGTATCATTGACGAGATGCTCTCCTGCGACTTGACTTTCTATTCTATGCCGCGCATCCTACGCCGGGTTTGGGGAAACCTGTGGGGTCGCCGCCAGCCGCTGATCAGCCTGGTAGGCAATCTCTCATACAGAAAAAATTCAAAGTTGAGTTGTAAAGCATACGCGGCCTTCAAGCGTTACCTGAGCAATAGGGACAACTGTGTAAAGAAGTTATGAAAGGAAAGAGACTGTTTAAAATTCATATAGAAATTCGATTAACCATCAGCCGAATCATGGATAGATGGATAAATGTTGTACGTAATTATGTCAAAGAACGATACGTAGAAATAAAGTGTCAAATATGTTGTGCAATTTATCACTTATCTGTTATGTGTGGGCGTTATATGCTTAATTTGTTTATATTTGGCTTAGTCAGAGTAAAATGTAATTTCAGGGATTAAATAAAGGAGGACGAAAAAACAATATGACACAACTCTTAACTGTCGGCGTGATTGGAAAATCATTAAA
>JACNIG010000424.1 GCA_014383215.1 Candidatus Desulfatibia vada
AATCCTCGGCACGGTCTCCCGCTATCTGCTAATAGCCAAAAGATCATCATGAGCCAGTGCCCGCTCCTCGGCAACTATAATGACACTTGGAAGGTGAATTCACCGGACGGAGCTGTGTACAGACGGTGAAATGTAAAACGCAAAAGGTGAAAAGTAACCAATGAACGACCCCGCGGCAAGCCGCAGGGGTGTCAACAAATTATATTTTCTGTCTTACCACAGCCGGCAGCGGGGAATTTAGCCCGGCAAATCCCGCAATCCCAAACGTTTCTTCATTGTAGTCTGTGTAATCTGCGAAATCTGTGGATTAAAGCTCGTATTTGCCTTCCATGTGGAGAGTGAATTCGTTTTTAGCTTTGCCGGCGGTGACCTTAAAATCACCATTGCCTTTAATGCCGGACAACTTGCCGGTGCCCTTGTATGTTTCCCAGGTGCCTTTTGTAGTCTTGCTTTTACTGTCACGGTCGCCTTCAAAACGACTGTACACGGAACCGTATTGGAAGTTGGTGATTGCATAACCCTGCATGGACCCGGCACCTTTGGTGCGGTCATGAAAATTGACACTGCGCCGTGAGACAAATTCGCCGGCCACCCCGGGTGTATATTCTATCGGCTCTCCCTCCAATTCGACCAGCATCAATGCATGGTCAGGTTCATCATGGACATAAAGCGCTTCTCTGCGGGTAATACGAAGTTTGTAACTGGCTTTGCGTAGCATAGCCTCCTCCTTTCATGTTTTAAGATTGAACACCTTAAGCATAACCTCTCTTGCTATGACATTTCTACACGGTATGCTGCATCTTGTCAAATCGTCAACCTTGGCGCCATGCCCGCTGCAGGTTTCGCTTCCGGCATGGACATCTTCATATATGGGGCCATTATAAAGAGATATGAAAGTCTCCACATCAACCGCGATGGTGGTGTTGCACTTGTCTTTCTCAATTAAGTGGTTGAACAGATAAAAGCCTCTGTCAGGCTCGCCGTAACCAGCTTGAAAGCCAATTAAAAACAAAGATGCCTCTTGTAGAAAGTCATTTCTTGTTTGCCATTCGTGATCACATTTCGGGCAAACTTTAAAAGGTTTCACATTAACGACCAAATTTCTATACGATGTCCTTCGGGATCAAACAAATAAAACACCTCCGCCCCCCAGGCATGTTCCTTAATCGAGCCCGGAGCTAATCCCTTATTGTGTAATAACTCCCAGGACCTATGGATGTCGTCCGTTTGAAAGGCGAGAGTAATACCTGCACCTTGGCTGCTGTTAATGGTTGCTTTGCTCTCGTCGGCAACGCTTAAACAGGCCCTGTCGCTCACCTTGAATTCCACAAACCATTCGGTTTCAAAGCTTATTGGTAGCTTTAAATCGTCTTTATAGAAAGCTACTGTCTGGCGCCACTTTTTACAATAAAGGATCGTGTTAAAGTTTTTTATGGCCAGTGTTTGTGTCATAAACCATAATCCTCGACAGTCGGGATCCCGGCTCGACCTCCCAGCTCGAGGCTGACCATGGCACCGGCCCAGGCTGCAAAATCAAGGCATTTTTCAACCCCCCACCCTTTTAGTAAACCGTAAATAAAACCCGCATGAAAAGCATCGCCACAACCGGTGGTGTCCACCGCCTCTACCGGATAGGCCGGCCGCTCAATGACCCTGCCCTTGTCCAGAGCAATATAACCTTTCGCCCCCAAGGTTACAACAACAAGTTGTGGGCCGAGTTCCGCCAGCTTGAAACACGCATCCAGCGGTTTGTCCTCCCCTATAAAGGCCTTTGCAAATGCTTCAGAGGCCAGAAAAAAGTTGCTCATCCGCGCTATGTCAAGCAGGCCTTCTCTAAGGGAACCCGCATCCACCACTATCTTAACACCGGCCTTTTGGGCCGCATTGCATGCCGCCATAGATGCCTCAACAAAAAGCCCATCGGTGTGCAACACCCCGGCATTGCGGATAATGCCATAGTTTAACTCTTCAGGGCCCAAAGGGGGGCCTGTGGGCCTGCGCCAATAGATCGTCCGCCTGCCGACACCGGGTTCGGCTACAATAAAGGCAAACTGGGAATCAAACCCTCTTCTCACAAGGACACCACCGGTATCTACCCCTTCACCTTCCAGGGAAGCCTTAATCATGGGGCCGAACAGATCATCGCCCAGCACACCGGCAAAGGCACAGCCAACACCCCACCTTGCAAGAGCAACCAGGGCTGTAGCAACAGGCCCTCCGCCCTGGATGACCATGTCGCTAATTTCACATTTTGTGTCCGGATCCGGATAGGCCGCCACCTTGCCGATATAGTCCATGCATCCCTGTCCCAGGCCATAGACTTGAAAAACTCGCTCTGCCATCTGCGTTCGCCTTGTAAATTGGTTAGTTTCCATCCATAAATGGCTATTTTTCCGATGAATTGAAAACTGCTTAGTGCTCAAATTTGTTTCTGGATGGACACCATTTTGTTTTTTCTGTTGGACAATTTCCTTAAACCAGAATTGATGATCTCGTAAAAAGCCACGTATTTAGCGCGAAAACTCCACCAGGGTGTGGTCTTCGCCGTCCAGCTCTTGGTCGATTATCTTTGCAATGACATCCCAATCTCCTCCGGCCAGTCCGGCACCGATTTTTGGATACCCGATTTTCTTTCCGGAAAACTTGTCTTTTACATGACGCATAACCGCCCGGATGGCATCATAATCTGCCAACACTCCGGGTCCTGTCCAATTATATTGAGTATATCCGTTTACGATGGTTGTTTCATGCTCGTTGCGATTCACAACGGCACAGGAAATCGTCCCTATTTTATCTTTCGAGCCTTTTTCCGTCTTTAAATCCGCTTCATATGCTTCGGGAAACGTGTTTTTTATCGCTTTGGCAATTCCGGCGCCCATGGCACATTGGCAGTTGCAACCATGGATGATTACATCAAACTCCTTTTGCAAGGCCAGCTTTATCAGGTCGCCTTTTACAACTTGCATATATACCCCCTGTGGCAAACAGCATCATGGGCCGTACTCCGCGCTATTGGCCGATTTTGCAGTCACCGCACCCGCAGACAGGGCATTCGACATCCTTGCTGTTGCGGGGACCCTGCCCTGCGGCAAGCACCCGATCCATATAGGCTTTGAATCCATGCCCGCACTCCTTGCACAGAGCCTCTGCCTCTTTTGGGTTGTTGTTTTCCATGTACGATCCCCCTGTTTGTGCTTGCTGTACCAGTTTGCACTACTTTTGTTGCCGGGTTCAGATCTTCCGGTTTTGGCCGACGATAAACTATAATGTGTCTCTTTGGGGGATTCTGTCAAGCAAAGGATAATAGTTTTCCTGCCCGTGGGACACTGTACCGAAACATGGTTGACAATCCTGTGCGAACACACCATGCTTTTTCTCAAACCATCAATAATTGTCGGGAGAAAAGCATGAAGCGAATTGCCATAGGGAAAACCGGGCTCAAAGTTAACCGCCTCGGCTTCGGCGGCATTCCCATTGCGCGGGTGGATGAAAGCCAGGCTGTTGAAACGGTTTTGCATGCCGTGGAAAGTGGTGTGGATTTCATCGATACCGCCCGAAACTACAAAACCAGCGAACGCCGTATCGGCATGGCGCTGCAACAAACCGACAAGCGCGTTGTGCTGGCATCAAGGTCCCAGGGCCGCACAGCCGACGATATTCGCGCCGACCTGGAAACCAGCCTGAAAGAACTGCAGAAAGACTACCTGGACCTTTACCGGTGCCATTTTGTCCGCGACGACCAGGTGTACCAAGAAATAATTGCACCCGGCGGCGCCCTCGAGGGGCTGATGCAGGCCAAACAAGAAGGCATGATCGGCCATATCGGTCTCACCAACCACAGCCTGGACCTGCTGGAACGGGTTGTTGATGAAGGCCTGTTCGAGACCATCATGGTCTGCTACAGCTTCTTAGAACCTAAAGCAAAAGAATCGATCATTCCCAAAGCGCTTGCCAAAAACATAGGCGTTATCGCCATGAAATCCTTTTCCGGCGGCGTTATCGACGACCCCCAACTGGCACTCAAATATGTCCTGTCGCAACCCGATATCATAATCATACCCGGCGTAGAGACCAAAGAACTTTTCGATCAAAACCGGAAGGTTTTTCAGGGCAGCTACTCGTTAAGCCCTGCTGAAAAATTAAAAATCGAAACTATCCGCAACCGCTACGGCAAAAGCTTTTGCCGGCGCTGCGATTACTGCCAGCCCTGTAGAGAGGAGGTTCCCATTCAGCTGGTTCTGGGGGTGCGCTCCGCGCTCAAGCGGTTTGGAAAAAGTTTTTTGCAGGAAGGCTGGCCCCGGGAAGCCATTGACAAAGCCCGAAACTGCTCCGAGTGTGGAGATAGGTCTCGACCCGGGCACACCCCGCCCCGCAACCGGGACCTTCTAAAAACATTCGGCTTGATCATGCTCCAGCTTAATCCGTGCAATGGTTTCCGGGTCGGGTCGAAACAACACCTTGAATATTTTGTTCTGCTCTTGCTGCCGCAGGTCTTCGGGTTCCAGGAGTCGGAAGTTATGGGCCCGGCTCCCTTTCTAGCCGGAGCGCGTTTTTATTTCTGCGGCCTTTGCTGCCAAAAGTGATTTATAGGCATTGGCCAGTTTTATGAATTTTTCATGATCCCCGCCGGTGTCGTTTTTATACGACTCCCGGATCGTGTAATTTATCTTTCCTTTAACCCTGTGCCTGGCAAGATACATGTTTTTGGTTTTTGATTACGGGTTGCGAGTTCTTGCCGATCTAAACGAAATTGTCCGGCGGTAGAAACGGAACATTGTTTTGAGATTTGAAATAATTAAAAGA
>JACNIG010000425.1 GCA_014383215.1 Candidatus Desulfatibia vada
TCAATTGAGGTTCATGATCTGCTTTTGCGTCTTTCTTTTAAGGTATAAATTATAAAAACCTACCAGAATTCCCTCCGGCAGAAATATGAGCACAAGACAAAGAAACAGTCCATACGCGATGGTATGGTATTGCTTGGCAACGTGAAGTGCTTCGGAAATAACAGTGAGGACCCCGGCCCCGAAAAGAGAACCCCATAAACTTCCCATTCCGCCGACGATAACCATGGTCACCACCTGGATGGAGTAATAGAAATCATATGTGCTCGGGCTGATAAAAGTGATATAATGGGCGTACAGGCTTCCCGCAATGGATGCAAACACGGCACTTAAGACAAAAACCTTGACCTTGTAGCCGGCAGTATTCACCCCCAGAGAGGCGGCCGCCACTTCACTGCCGTGGATGGCGCGCAGGGCCCTGCCCACCCTGGAGTTGAGGAGATTTCTGGCAGCCAGCATACAGGAAAAAACAAACGCCCAGATGAGATAAAAATTTTTTAAATCCGTGTCAAAGGTCAGGCCGCCGATGGCCAGCGGGGGGATCCCCATCAAACCATCGTGCCCGCCGGTGAACTGCTCCAGTTCCCCCATAAGAATATTGACAATAATCCCGAATCCCAGGGTTGCCATAACGAGATAGTGTCCCTTAAGCTTTAAAGAGGGGTATCCGATCAAAAAAGCGATAACGCCCGTAACCAGCATGCCTGCCAGCATGGCGGGCCAAAGGGAAAACCCGTAGTTGACGGTCAGGATGCCTGAAAAGTAAGATCCCAGCCCGTAAAATGCCGCATGACCCAGTGAAATCTGCCCGGCGAATCCGATCAGAAGATTCAGCCCGATCACCACAATCGTGTTGATGCCGATGACATTCAGTACAATGTAATAGTATCTGCTTTCCACAAAAAAAGGCAGGATGATGATGAAAAAAGCCAGAGCAGCGAAACCGAAAATGTTTTTATTTTTAAAAAAGAAATCCATTATTTTTATGATTCATAGATAGATTCTTTATGAAATATCCGGGTTAGACCTTCTCCGACTCACCATACCCCAAAATCCCTTCAGGTTTCAGAAAAAGAACCAAAAGGAGAACAAAAAATGCAATGGCATCCTTGTACTGCGAGGAAATCAGGCCGGCGCCGAGGGATTCCATTAAACCAAGAATGGTTCCACCCAGAATGGCACCGGCAAAATTCCCGTAACCGCCCAGAATGGCCGCCGCAAAGCCCTTCAAGCCCAGCATGATTCCGGTGTCGTAGGAAGTCGTGGAGATCGGTGCAATGATCATTCCGGCCACTGCCCCCAGACCGCCGCTGAAGGCAAAAGATAAAAGGACCATGCGGTTCACCGGAATTCCTACCAGCATCGCTGCTTGGCGATTAACCGCCGTTGCCCGCATGGCTTTGCCCATCAGGGTTCTTTTGAAAAAATAATGCAGCATCAGTACAATCAGAACGGTTATGGCAAATATCCAGATATGCTGCGGCACGATGGCGGCGCCTCCGGGAAGATGGATGGGGCTTTCTCCGCTGAAAGCGGGAACTCCGACATTGTCGGTCCCCCAGACTTCCTGCGCGGTTCCTCGAAGAACCTCGGAAATGCCGATAGTCAAAAAGATAAGAATGATAATCTCCTTGGAACGGGCATGCCGTATCGGTCCTCTTTCGATCAACGCCCCGATCAGAGCCACTGCGGCCATGGAGATGAAAAAGGCGATGAACAGTTTGACTTTTAAGGGAACGACCAATGTATACATGAACATACCGCCAAGGGAGATAAACTCGCACTGGGCGAAATTGACTATTCCGGTGGCGTTGTGAATGATATTAAAGCCTATGGCCACGAGGGCGTAAATAGCACCGATGGTCAGTCCGGTGATGATATATTGGGCAATCTGTTGGGAAATGTCCATTGGTGATAAAATGTCTACTTTAACCCTGGCTCGATCCCTCTCGGCATGAGAGGGATCGAGCCGCAAAAGTTGTTATCAATTTTAAATCCCCGCTGAGCGGCTGAGCCGCGTTCTATAAAATCGTACAACGATTTTATTCGAGCAATTTCCAGCCCCCTTTGGTGGCCTTGATCATGACAATGTCTTTCATGGCCAGGCCATTGTGATCCTCGGGACTGATGTTGTAGATGCCGCTGATACCCACATAGCCTTTTGTATTCTCAATGGCATCCCTGATTTTAGCCCTGTCAGGACCTACCTTCCTGATGGCTTCGACGACAATCAAGGCCGCATCGGCCCCATAAGCTACCATGGTGCCGGGCTCGCTTTTGAACTTTGCCTTATAGGCCTTCACATAATCCAGAACTTTCTGCTTCTGGATGTCGTTATCGGGGAGTTGATCGCCCACTACAATCTTGGTCGACGGCATCATTACACCTTCACCGGCTTCCCCGGCGACCTTCCAAAAAATGGGATCTCCGGCACCATGACATTCAAACAACGGAGCTTTGATTCCCAATTGTTTAACATTCTTGGGAATGATTCCCATGGCCGGCCCAACAGTCCAGGCAATGATCCCGTCCACGCCCTCGGCGTTTATGCGGGTCAACTGAGCGGTCATATCAACATCTTTCGGCTGAAAGGCCTCTTGGGCCACGACCTCTATTCCATATTTGGGGGCCTGGACCATCACGTTCCTCAAACCGTCTTTGCCGAACCCTTCATTGGAATAAAGAAATCCAATTTTTTTGATACCATGTTTGCTCATGTACTCGCAGATCTTACCCATGGCATCCGCAGCTTTATAAGGAGACTTAAACGTCCATTTCGGTGTTGAGTTTGGGTCGTCTTTCTCAAGTGGCGCCGTCAGGATAACATCACCACCCGAATGCATGAAGGCGGGAATCTGCTCCTTTTCAATGAATCCCCGCATTGCCATGGCTGTTCCGGTCAATGTAGGCCCGATAATCGCCACCACATCTTCCGATTCCAGAACCTTTTTCAGGGCTATGACGGCCTTGGTGGGATTGCTCTCGGTGTCACTCATCACCATTTCCAGTTTGCGGCCGTTAATTCCTCCTTGCGCATTGACGTCATCGATGGCAAGCAACACGGCATCCCTCTGAGACGTCCCAATATGAGCGGCGCGGCCGGTTAAGGCAAAAATACCGGCAATCTTAATTGGCCCGGCACAATAGGAAAACGGCATCCCGATCATCAAACTGGCTGCCAGAGCTGCTACAACGGTCATCAATAATTTTTTTTTCATTGTTTCCCTCCTTGCTAGTTGTGTTTAACTTCAATACACCATAAACGGTTGTTTGTTTTAAAGTTTTTACTTCTTACGCAAATCCTGCCCTAGATAAGCCTTTTTAACCTCCTCATTTTCAAGAAGATTCTCAGCCTTTCCCTGGAGCCGGATTCTACCGGTTTCGATAACATAAGCCCGGTCGGATATTCTAAGAGCTGCTCTGGCATTTTGCTCCACCAGCAAAATGGTGGTTCCTTCCTTTTTAAGCCTGACAATTATAGTAAGGATTTCCTGCACGATCAAAGGTGCGAGCCCCAGGGAGGGTTCATCCAGAAGCAAAAGGCGCGGCTTGGCCATCAATCCCCGGCCGATGGACAGCATTTGCTGCTCGCCGCCGCTTAGTGTTTCCGCCCGCTGCTCAAGCCTGTTTTTGAGTACAGGAAAAAGCTGCAGGACGTATTCAAAATCTTTGGATACTTTTTTGCGGTCTGTTTTTGCTCTCCTCCGGTAAGCCCCCAGTTCCAGATTTTCTTTCACCGTTAAAGGTCCGAAAAGAAGTCTGCCCTCCGGAACCTGGATAATGCCCAGTTCTACGATTTTCTCAGGCGCAAGCGATATGAGATCCTGGCCGTTAAATACAATCTTGCCGTTTGACGGCCTGATAATGCCGGAAATAAGGTTAAGGAGCGTTGTCTTACCGGCTCCGTTTGCTCCGATCAGGGCCACGATCTCTCCTGCTCCTTCCTCCAAGGAGATATTATGCAGTGCTTGAACTCCGCCGTAGTGGGCACTTAGGTTAGTTATTACCAGCAAAACCGGTTAAAACTCCTTTCCCAGATAGGCCTCTATCACTTTCGGATTGTTTTGTATCTCTTCAGAACTTCCTTGGGCGATTTTCTCTCCGTAATTCAGAACCGTAACCGTATTGGAAATCCCCATAACAAGATTCATGTCGTGCTCCACCAGAACAACGGTTATCCCCTGATCTCGGATGTTGAGTATTGTGCGTGCCATCTGTTCGGTTTCTTGCAAATTAAGGCCGGCCACCGGTTCATCCAGGAAAAGAAGTCTTGGTTCCGTAGCCAGGGAGCGGGCCATCTCGAGGCGTTTTTGGTCGCCATACGGAAGGCCGGCGGCCGGCTGATCCGCCTTGGAATCGAGGCCCAAAAACCCTAACATTCCATCCGCTTTCTCCCTTATTATCTTCTCTTCTTTCATCACCAGGGGGGTGTGCAACAGGCACCGCAGAAACCCGGCACGGCTTTTGGTATGCAGACCTACCATTACATTCTCGCGAACGGTCATATTTTGAAACACCTGCACGTTCTGAAATGTTCTGGCAATCCCCATGTGAGCCACCTGATACGGACTTTTTTTGTACAGCTGGCGGCCCTCTAAATAGATTTCTCCGGACGTGGCCGGGTACACGCCGGTGATCAAGTTGATGGCTGTGGTTTTCCCTGCCCCGTTGGGGCCGATAATAGAAAATATCCGGCCCCTTTCAACCCGGAAAGAAAGCCGGTTTATAGCTTGAAGACCGCCAAAGTTTTTTGAAATATTTTCTACCTCAAGGATATAATCAGACCCGCTCATTTT
>JACNIG010000351.1 GCA_014383215.1 Candidatus Desulfatibia vada
GACACGCGGCGCAAGCGCCTGCGCTGCGCGAGCGACTCCATAACTTTAGGCACTTCAAACTTTAGTTCACTTTAGACACTTTTCATTTTGATCCTGTCAAAATTATATTGGAACCAACCTAAAGCCGAAGTTTTCCATTTGATAAATATACAATCCGTCGACTTTCAGGAACCCGTTTGCATATATGCTCGGAAACGGGCTGTCAATTATTTTAGTTACCGTTGCTTCAACTTCAATTTTTTTATTTTCCGGAATCACCTGGCCGCGATAGATCCAGTTATGGGGATCATCACTGATAAGCTCGAAACAATGGCTGGCAACAAGCTCCTTGAATCGATCCAGCGCCATGAATTTGACCAGCTGCAGGAAGGATTCAATTCCCAGGGAACCCGGACAGACAGGGTCCTGGTAAAAGTGAGCCTTGAAAAACCATTCATCCGGGTTGACCTGTTTAATAGCGCGAATAAAGCCTAATTTTTCGGGGCCGCCTTGGGGTGCGTAGAGTTCAATATTATCTATCATGCGCAGCGCATCGGACGGCATTGCCAGTGAAGGCGCCGGATCCAATTGAGAATCATCCGGTGTCAGCGGCGCCTGGTTCTCAAAGCTGTGGGAGCGGGCGTCGTGCAACTCATCTGGGGTGGGATGGTAGACCAGATTGTCTACTCCCCGGATACCGACCTGCTGATCCAGGGCTTCTTTGGAGAAAAATCCGAAGTACGTATCACCCGCATAGATAACTTCAGCATCCTGCAGAACTTCAAAATCAAAATGTTCAATGATCATCTCTCCGGCTTCGGAAACTTTTGTCATGCGAGCGCGCATGGTCAGGGTCTTTTCCACAGGAAAGATCGTGCGGCGTATGACGGCCCTGCCGCCCAGATTTCTGAACTTGAGATCAGTTTCACTGCGAAGGGCCGAACCCAGATAAGCGGCCAGCCATCCACAGGGTTGCAGCGCAATTTCTAACAGCACGCAGAACGGCATGGATCCGGAGCGGTCGGCCTTGAAATACCAGGCTTGGGGCCTCAGATCGTATTCGGCTTCTATCCACCCGTCGGGCTTCAGCTCCCATGCCCGGGGTTCAACGGCAACAACGCGGTCCATAAAAGAGTAGGGCGGACCCGGCAGTCTGGCAATCAACCGTTCTTGATCAAACACCCTGTAGGGTTCGCCGAATGCTTCCGACGGTTTACCGACGGCAAATGCCAGAATCCTGTCACGATCATAAAGAGCCGGTTTCCGGATGCTGGTTGGAGCGAAGCGGAAATCCCGATTTATCGGGGATGCTGGTTGCCGGGAATCGTCCTCCGCCCGCTGCCCCCTGCTCCCTGCCCCCTGCTCCCTGCCCTCTGCTTTCCCCCACACGGCTTCGATTTCGGTCCGGGTAACCCCGGTCATTTTCATGGACATGTCTTTAAACGACACGATTCTTTGTCCGTCGGCATACATCAGGGCATCGGCAATTACATACGGTTCCGGGGCGTAACCCAATTCCTTGATCTCGATTTCGTACCGGACATGCCTGGTCCGGGGAGTTACCGGTCCTCGGCATTTGAGCACGCTGGCAACTCCGAGCACCGGTTCGTAGCAGGTTTCCGGTTTGGCCGTGACCCAGCCTATGCGCTGGAGAAACACTCGCAAGGTATGGGTGCAGCATTCATACATGAGAGTTCCCGGCATGACCATGTCATCCATGAAGTGACAGGTCAAAAACCAGTCATCAGGATGGATATCGGCCTCGGCCCTGATCAACCCCAGCCCATAACGACCGCCAACAGGATCGAGCAGCAGGATGCGGTCGATAAGCTGCATGCGTCCCCCCGGGAGCCGCAGTGATGGGGCCAGATCGACTCCGTCAAAGAGCGGTCCAAAACACCGGGCAAGCTCGCCTGTTCTGAGGGCGGCTACAGCCTCGTCATTATAGCTTTCCGCATAAACCGGAACAAGATCTTGCCAGTTGGAAGCTTTTTTGCCGGCCAATGGGCGCTTATCCTCCTCGGTTAAAATAATTCCGCCTGAATTGCGCACTTCTTCATCAGTGAAAAAACCGGCGCAGCCATTGAACATGCTGATGAGATGGTCATTGCCGATAAAGCCTTCGAAGCGGAAAAAGAAAAGATAAGTATCCCCCTGGCGGACAAAATTGTCGATATCGATTTCGTAGCGAATAACATCTCCCGGACGCGGCAGGCCTCTGTGGAATTTAACAACAGCGTCCAGAAGCCGATATTTGCGCAGGCCCTTTACTTTCAGATCAATGCCCAGATAAGAGCACAGAAAAAGATCCGCCTGACCGGCTTCAACCGAGATGCATACCGGTGCGCGGCCGCCGTCGAGGTACCATGCGCCGGGCAGTACATCATGTTCCGTCACCAGGCGGCCGGAGCCCAGGGATCCTTTTTCACCTTGCAGCTCAACGATGCGGTCTACAAGCATGAGGGGTTCGTCCGGCAAGCGCACCCTGACGTCATAAGTGTCGATGACCGCAAATTCAGGGCCTAAGACTTTCCCGGCAGATCCGACTGCAAACTCCAGGCACATCTCACGGTTAAAGACGACGTTGCGGTCGGAAACCCCGGAAGGGGGCCGGGGAGTTGTTTGCGGAGCCTTTGGTGTCAATTCTGAACTTAAAACCGCATTCTCTTTGGAGGCCATGGTCCTCAAAAGCTGCGTCTGAAAGTCAAAAGTCTTGGCAAACCCTTTGGCAAGATCGTCTGAAAATTGTAAAAAGGTCTGATGGGCTTTTGATGTGGCCGCAATATTGTCTGTCATGGGCTGGATAAGTTCTGAATAGGGTATGCTGGTTACTGGATGCTGGATGCTGCCGTCTACGCAGTGCTTCGCCGTGCCAAGGGATACTGGATGCTGGATGCTCGTTGCCGGTTGCCGCGTATCACGCTCTGGTCCTTTATCTTCTCTGTCCTCCTTGGCACGACGTAGCGTAGCGTAGGCGGCTGCCCCCTGCTCCCTGCTCCCTGCTCCCTGTTCCGGCAGGGCCGGGGATGGTGCCTGGCCGCCTACAATCCGCCTGATGAGGTGTACGGATTTTTCTTTTGAAGTTTCAGTGCCGCTGAGAGCCGGTGAAACGCTTGGGTAGAGTTTGTCAAGATCGAGCGGGACTTTATGTGCAATCAGAGTGCCCAGAAATTTGAAAATCGTCAGAATTTCGTCTTCACCTCTAACACTGGCGGAAACCGCCAGGTGGGGCTGATTGTCGAGGATGCTGTTGATCATTCCGGTACAGGACGCGTGGGGCCCCATTTCCAGAAAAATGCGGATGCCGTCTTGATAGGCCTGCTTGATCAGGGCCGGAAAATCAAAACCCGAAGCTGCCTGTTTTAAAATGGAATCAGCGGCGCCGGCGCTGCTCAATTCATAGGAACGGCCCAGGGCACAACTGTAAAAGCGAATACCTTCGGGGGGTGTGACCGGAAAAACGTGCAGCTGTCTGTAAGCTTCCGCTACCGGATCGACGGCATCGCAGTGCACCGTGACCACGCCTTCTAAAAAGACGGCTTCACATTCAAGTTCTTTGATAACAGCTTCAATCTGATCTTTACGACCGCCGATGACACACTGATCAGGGGTGTTGACGATCAGCAGTCGGGTAAAGGGTAACTTGTCGATTACCTTTTGTACCGCAGCAGAGGGCCGGTTCACGGCAGCCGCACACCAGTTCACTTCTTCATGCAACGGTATATTCCAGGCTTTACGAGCGGCACGACAGGGTCCGGCTAACTGCCTGGAAAACAGATCGGTTGCACTCATACGCTTTAACATCTCGCCGCGGTCGGGCCAGGCACCCAGGGCAAAGAGCCCGGCGGATTCACCCAGGCTGTAGCCGATAACCGCCGAGGGTTTCAAACCGAAGCCGCCCACAAGGTCGGCGACAACACACCCGTGTACGACCTGGCCGAAAATCATGTGCAGAGGGTCGGAAGCAATCTTTTCAAGGGCTGCATTTTCCCATCCCGGCATCCATGCCGTCCCCCACGGGACATAACATTCGGGAATAAGTTGAGTCTTTAAGTGTCCGGTTTGCGAGTCCATTTTACGCAGAATTTCCGGCCAGCGGACACCCAGGCCGCGGCCCATTCCAACGTAATGGTTGCCGGAGCCTGGAAAGACAAATGCTACTTCACCATGGCGCCCCAGGGGAGCGGGAGTGTAACATACTCCGCCCGGCCCGTTCATGCTGCAGGCTGTTGCGGATACAACTGCTTGGCGAGCTTCGAAAATATATTTTTCCAGTTGTGCAAAATCGCCTGCTACTATGGAGAGCGCATTTTTTTTGGCTGGATCAAAATTGTTCTTTTGATACCAGGAAAAAGCGGCAAAATCGATCTTTGCATTATTTCCCGGGTCGGATTTTTCAAAAGATGAATGCGGGCCGGGTGCATTCATTATGTTTTTAATATGCGTCGCAAGGGCCTCAAGGTTCTCCAGCAGGTCGCTTCTACGTTCTCCTTCCAGCACGAAAAGTCCCACAGGTTTGAATCCCAGGGGATTTATTCTTTCTGCGGCGACCTTCTCCGGTATAAGCTCAACGGATTCATATTCAAAACCCTCGAGGATAACATGCATACAGTTGCCGTCAGGGGTCATGGCGCTTGTACAGGCCCTGCGAGGCCCGTCTTGTCTGTTTCTCAACCAGTACTGCGGGAAAGCAGGTATATGCAAGGCGCTGCCGGACCGAATTTGGTGCGCGGGTTTGACAAAATTTTTCAGAGGAGGAATTATCTCCTGGTACAGGCAAAGACTGGTTTTGATTAGTGAGGCCAGTCCGGAGGCAGCCCCCGCATGTCCCAGATTTGGTTTTAGGGATCCGACGGCACACGGCTCCAGGTTTTGTGCAAAGAAGCTGTTAAGGACTTCTGCTTCCATCCGGTCTTCCGCGGGGTCGCCGCTGCCGTGGGTCTCAATAAAGCTGACCGCTGATGGAGCCAGGCCGGCATCCTGAAAGGACCGTTGCAGGGAAAGAAGATAGGCGTCTTTGGAAGGAGAGTTGCGGCCAATACCGCCTCCGCTCGCATTTCCGACGCCTTTAATAACAGCATATATTCTATCGCCGTCTTTAACGGCCTGGTCAAGCCTTTTGAGAACAACTGCCGCAGCACCTTCACCCGGCAGGGTCCCGTCGGCTGACTGATCAAATGGGCGTGTTTCCTTTCTTGCGGTAAATGGCCTTATGCTGTTGGCAGAGATGACATTGCGCACATCACCGCAAAGATCTATTGCTCCGGCCAGAACCGCGTCGGTTTCATTTTGCTGCAAAGACCTGACCCCGATTTCAAGGGCTTTCAGGCCGGAAGCCGCATCACAGGAGACGCCAAAACTGGGACCTCCGAAACGAAATTCCCTGGCAAGCCTGCTGGCAACAATTCCTCCCAGGGCACCAACCGTTCGAGTGGCTGTCAGGGGCGGACCGCAGGAGTCTCTCAGCGATTCAAGCCAGACGGCGGCGGCTCGATCATCAAGGTCAAAGCCTTTTGCTTTGCTCCAGCGTTGAACCAAATTATGCAGGTTCCAGCGCAGGTGGAAATCAGTGGCTTCAAAATCAAATTCCATGCCAATGATAACACCCATGCGCGGGCGCTCCTCTCTTTGTGGAAGCCCTGCATCCTCCATGGCATCGGCAGCGACTTTCAGCATCAGAAGCTGTTGCAGGAGGATTTCAGGGAGTTCCGCAGGGGGTATGCGAAAGGCGGCGGTGTCTAATAAAAGATCATCTATATATCCACCGTTTAAAAGCGGCAGACCCAGATGCTTTTCAGCGATATTATCGGAACCTTTCCAGCGGTTTAGCGGACGCTTTGCGATAATCGAATCACCTCTGAAAATAGCCTCCTTAAATTCTTGCAAATTTGTTAAAGAACCAAAATGAGTTGCCATGCCGACAAGGGCAACAGGGACCATTTCAGAAGAGGGCAGGTCGATGGGAGATTGACGCTCCACGGCCGCTGAACGATGCTCTTTGATCATCAATCGACATTTTCCAATTTCCGGGTTCCATTCTTCAAAAAGCAGGTGGGCGTTTATTCCCCCGAATCCAAATCCGCTCACCGCCGCACGCAGCAGGCCATCGTTTGCTCTTCGCATCCATTTTTCCGCGCGGGTCTGTACCCGAAAAGGGCTGTTATTAAGCGGGCTTTTTTGCGGTGCTTGCTTAAAGTGAAGTGACGGCGGCAGTGTCCGGTGTTTTAAAGCCAAAAGGGTCTTGATCATTCCGGCGGCCCCGGCCCCTGTCAAAAGATGGCCGATCATTGATTTGACGGATCCGATGGCACATTGCTCAGCAGTCCAGCCGGATGGGCCCCATAGGTTTTTCAAGCTTTGCAGTTCCACCGCATCCCCCACAGGTGTGCCGGTGCCATGGCATTCAATCAGGTCGATGTCATGGGGCGACCAGCCGGCGGCGGTATAAGCACTGCGCATGGCCCGCACCTGGCCTTCACTGTCCGGGGCCAGCAAGTTGCCGCGCATGTCATTGGAAAGGCCGATTCCCGGGATTAAAGCACAAATATTGTCTTGGTGGCGTAAGGCATCGTCGAGCCGTTTTAAAACGAGCATACCGGCCCCTTCTCCCACAACCAGGCCGTCCGCGCCGGCATCAAACGGAGCGCATCGGCCTGAAGGAGATAGAGCCTGCAGCTGGCTGAAACCGACCTGAGTATAAAGACATTCCGGTCTGGAAACCCCGCCGGCTATCATGGCGTCGGCACGGCCGCTCCAGAGTTCATCACAGGCAAGTTTAACCGCGTACAAAGATGAGGCACAGGCCGCATCCAGGGTGTAGCTTCCGCCCCCGAGACCCAACCCTTCAGCCAGAATAGCACCGGGAAGGCTGGTGACCTTGCCGGCCAGATACTGCTCCCTGGAAAGGTGCTCAATGTTTTCTACGGCAATATTACCGAATAGTTTCTCTTCAAAAGAAGCACCCAAAATTTGTCTGGTGATAAAAGATGAACCATCAGTCGGCAAGGCAATGGCAGCCAGAACAACCCCGGTGTTTTTTTTATTTAAGGCGGTGGCTTTGCAGCTTGATAAAGCTTCCCGGCCGGTATGCAGAACAAGATGATAAAGCGGATCCAGTGCTTGTAAAAGCTGCTTGTCAATCTCAAAGCCGTCTGGGTCAAATTCAAAATCATGGATCAGGCAGGCACGTTTTGAAAAGGTTTTGTCCGGCCCGGGATCAGCATCGTAGATCGCGTCCGGCTCTACGATCCAGCGGTTGGGGGGAACCTCGCAGGCAGCATCGATTTTGTTAACAATATTTTGCCAGAATATATCCAGGTCGGGAGCTTCGGGGAAAATGCCGGCCATCCCGACCACAGCAATCGGTTCTCTTTTTATCATGGCGTTGTTATCGAATGTTCTTTCTTTACGAACCTTTATGTACGAGTTCACACGGTTTAAAATATGATTATCCACTGAGCGGTCTTACAGCTAAAACTCCCTGACACCGAAATACATAATATCAAATGACCAATGACTAATAGCAAGTATTTACTATAATAGTTTGATAAAAAAAACAATAGGGGTAAATCAATGACCAATGACAAATAATAAGTAGCGTCCAGGAGTCACACTGTCACAGGGCGCGCCTTCTCTGCAGCTTTTTGCAGGGAATTTCAGTTCGATGAAAGAATTTATAGACACCCTCTTAAAAAATCTGGGGGTGTCTCTGTTTTTTGGCATGTCCGTTGATTTAACAATTGACAGGTACTCGTTAAATGTATTATTAAGTGCCGCTTTAAGGTTCGCCATCAAACTTTATCATTGGAGAAATAATCTATGGAATTCTGGCGGGTTCCGCTTGATGCAGATTTGATTCAGGTTTCTCAGGGTATCGTGCATATCCTCGAAGACCGCTGCAAGGGCTGCGGGTACTGTATCGATTTCTGCCCGCGGCAGGTTCTCGAATTTTCCAAAAAATTCAACGTCAAAGGGTATCATCCTCCGGAGGTGACCAGGCAGGAAGACTGCGCCAACTGCCACTACTGCGAGATTATCTGCCCGGAGTTTGCCATCTTTACGGTGGAGGCGTAAAGAATCCTGGCCCAGAGGACCAGGCCTTGGTTTGCCCCTGAAGGGGGCTGATTTCCGGCAAATTGAACAAGTGCGAAGTGCCTAAAGTGAGCTAAAGTGCCTAAAGTTATGGTGTCGCTCGCGCAGCGCAGGCGCTTGCGCCGCGTGTCGCTCCGCTGGTTTTATATAATTGACAGAATTCCTTAACTTTAGCTCACTTTAGTTCACTTCAAACTTTAGGCACTTTTAAGGTTTTCGGCAGAGCCGGGTCTCTCTGACTCCCGCAATGCGGGACAGGCTTGGCCCAGAGAACCAGGTTTTTCAGGACATAATAAAATGAAACCAGCAGTCCTAACCGGTGAATATTTTATGAACGGAGACGTCGCCTGTGCAGAAGGTGCTCTGGCGGCAGGTTGTCGCTTCTTTGGCGGATACCCGATCACACCGGCCACCGAAATCGCCGAGCGCATGGCGGTCAGGCTGGGCCCCCTCGGCGGCACATATATTCAGATGGAAGACGAAATTGCCGCCATGGCCGCTATTCTGGGGGCCTCCTGGACCGGCGTTAAAAGCATGACCGCCACCTCCGGCCCCGGTTTCAGTTTGATGATGGAGAATATCGGCCTGGGGATCTGTACCGAAACCCCCTGCGTGGTGGTCAACGTACAACGGGCCGGACCTTCCACCGGCCTTCCCACACTTGGTGCTCAGGCCGATATGATGCAGGCGCGCTGGGGGTCCCACGGCCATTACGAAATCATAGCTCTTTCGCCGTATTCGCCTCAGGAGGCTTTCTATCAAACTATTACGGCCTTCAATCTCAGCGAAAAGTACCGTATTCCGGTACTGATCATGACCGATGAAATTATCGGTCATATGAGCGAAAAAGTCGTCATTCCGGCGGCCAATAAAATTAAAACCGCATCGCGACCCGGCCCCAAAGGCCGCAAAGACCGCTTTAAACCCTTCCGGCCCGGGCCCAACGGTGTCGCCCCCATGCCGGCGGCCGGAGAAGGCTATAATGTCCACATCACAGGACTTACCCATGACGAAAAAGGCTATCCGGTGATGAACGCCGAGACTCAGGCGGAAATGATGGCCCGGCTGACCAGCAAGATTCACATGAATTTGGACGACATCCTCTGCACTGAAAGTTATCGTATGGAGGATGCTGAAATCGTCATAGTATCTTACGGCGTATCGGCACGAACCAGCCTGGCCGCGGTCGACCAGGCCCGCCTGGCCGGGATTAAGGCCGGACTTTTGCGGCTGGTTACCGTGTGGCCGTTTCCGGAGGATCAGATTCGCCGACTGGCCCGCAGAGTTAAAGGTTTCGTAACCGTGGAAATTAATCTGGGTCAGATGCACCGAGAGGTTGAACGTTGTGTGGGGGGCGCAATTCCCGCTTTTTTGGTGGGACATGCGGGCGGAACGATCATCCGGCCCGAAGAGGTATTAACCGTCTTGAAAGAGGCTTTTTAACCCTAATTGAGCGAAAGTCGAGGGTGTCCCAGATTCGAGGCATCAAGGGTGACGCCGTAGTCGTCTACTGCGAGCCCTTGATAACAAAGAATATGGGGCGTCATCGGCTTTCCCGGCTTGTTGGGTCGTAGCTGAAAGCGAAGCCTAAAGGGTAAACAAAATGGGATTTTTTCTAAAAATTATATCTCATTCATAGAAGCGTTATGAAAATGCATTTGAACATACAAAATGGTGGATAAATTAAATATATAAAACATTTTTCCCGTTTTGTTTACGCTCATTTAGGGTTTAACTATGGCAGCAACTACTAAAACATCCGGAAAGCAACCCCAGCATCCCCTGGATGACCTGATCCGTAAAGATCGAATTCCTCACATCTGGTGTCCGGGATGCGGCATTGGAACGGTATTCTCATCCTGTTTGACGGCTATCAAGGGGACCGGCTTCGATCTGAGCAAATTTGTTATGGTCTCCGGCATCGGCTGCTCCGGAAGGGCCGCCGGTTATTTCAAATTCGATTCTTTTCATACCACCCATGGCCGGGCCGTACCGTTTGCCACCGGGATGAAGCTGGCCAACCCCGATCTGAACCTGGTAGTGTTCAGCGGTGACGGCGACCTGTTTGCCATCGGCGGCAATCATTTTATCCATGCCGCCCGCCGTAACATGGATATGACCGTTATCTGCGTCAACAACTTAAATTACGGGATGACCGGCGGCCAGGCAGCGGCGACGACACCATATAAGGCCAAAACCACCACAACGCCGTCCGGGAATCATGAAGCACCTTTCAATTTGCCGTTTTTGGCGTATGCCGCCGGCGCCACCTATGTGGCCCGCTGGACCATGCTGCACACGCGGGATCTGACCGAATCGATCAAAACAGCCTTTTTGAGAAAAGGATTTTCGTTCATCGAAGTACTGTCCCCCTGTCCGGTCAATTATGGCCGCCGCAACCGCCAGAAGCCGATGGATACCTTAAGGATTTATCAGGAGAAGAGCATCATCAAAAACGGTGCTAACCCTGCTGAGGCTGACATGGATTTTGAAAAGGGGATCGTGCTGGGAAATTTTATCGATCTTGAACGTGCAACCCATGCGGAGAAATACGACCGAATATGTCGATCCGGCTGATCCGGGTTGGCTTAGTGCTCTGATTCATAAATACGGTGACGTATTTTAATTGGTTTATTCAGTCTATTTATAAGTTTAAAGTGTCTAAAGTGATCTAAAGTGCCTAAAGTTAAGGTATTCTATCAATTTTTATTATAATTGATCTCGCCAGAGGCGAGTTCCATAACTTTAGATCACTTTAGGCACTTAAAAGGTTCCAATTTGCATGAACAGGTGCCCTGTTACAAAATAGGTAACCGTATTTAAGAATAAGTGTTCGAAAAGAAGGGTTCGGGTATGACCAACGCACAGGAACACAACAAAAAAGAGATTATCATTACGGGATTCGGCGGTCAGGGAATCGTTCTGGCCGGGTTTGTCCTGGGCAAGGCCGCTGCTATCGGTGACCGCAAGGAGAGCACCCTGATCCAGTCTTACGGGCCCGAATCCCGCGGAGGTTCCTGCAGCGCCCAGGTGGTGATTTGCGATCAAATCATCAATTATCCTTACGTGACCACCCCTGATATTCTGGTATGCATGTCGCAATCGGGTTACGACAAAATGGTCGGAAACCTCAAAAAACAAGGGATCCTGATCATCGATCATGACCTGGTGCGTCCCAACCGCGAGATTGAAGGCGACTTTTTCTCTATTCCCGCCACCCGTATGGCTGAAGAACTCGGGCGTAAAATGATGGCCAACATAATTATGATCGGTTTTTTTACGGCTGTTACCAACGTGGTTTCAATGGACGCCGCCAAAAAATCGGTTGAGGAATCCGTGCCCAAGGGCACTGAAGAACTTAATATCAAGGCTTTCACTAAAGGGAGTGATTACGGTCTGGCCACCCTCAAAGGCCGCCGCAAGAAGGCCGCAGGCCGCACAGGAGCCATGGCATGAAACGCCCCAAAGATAGGCTTCACAGGGTAACGGTTATCGGTGCAACGCCGGCCGGTATCGCCGCCGTCAACAAGCTCGGAGAACTGGGTATCCCGGTTACTCTGATCGACTCGGATGCCGATCTGGACCGCAAACTCGCCCGGGACGAATGGTGTCTCAAATCGGGCATTACCTTCAACTACGCCTATCGCCCGGGGCTCATCCGGATGCTCAGAAATCCTAATATCCGCTGCATTCTGCCCGCCCGCGTCAGTGCCGTCAAACACAGCTCCCAGGGGTTTCGTGTGCGGCTGAACCGCATGGAAACTTTTGTGGATCTGGAAAGGTGCACCCTCTGCGGCCGCTGCACCGAGGTCTGCCCGGTGTCGGCCCCCGGCGGTGAGAGACCCATACGCCTGAACAGTCAGCGCAGCCTTCCGGGACGCGTGGTGATAGATAAACGCCGCCGCCCGCTCTGCCAGCAAAGCTGTCCGCTGGGAGTCAACGTGCAGGGATATATCACCCTGGCCCGGGCCGGACGCTTCACGCAAGCCCTGGACCTGATCCGGGAACAGAATGTGCTCCCCGGAATTTGCGGGCGGGTCTGTACGCATCCTTGTGAGGAGGTCTGCCGCCGGGGGGATCTGGACGAGCCCATCGCCATCCGGGATATTAAACGCTTTGTGGCCGATTACGAGGGCGATCATCCCTCGGAAAAAAAGGCTTCACTAACAGGAACCCGTTCCCACAAAATCGCCGTGGTCGGCTCAGGCCCGGCCGGCCTGGCCGCCGCCGCGGACCTGGCTCGCCTGGGCTATCCGGTCACGGTGTTTGAGAAGGAAAAACTGCCCGGCGGTCTTTTGCGTTACGGCATCGGTCCCCATCGACTCCCGCGCAAAATTCTTGATGCTGATCTGGCTTATATTGAAAAACTGGGAGTAGAATTCGTTGGCGGTAATCCCGTTGATCTGGACGCGGACTTGGGTCGGCTCAAGGACGAATTTGCCGCTGTCCTTTGCACCACCGGCACCTGGAGTGACCGCAAGCTGGGAGTAGAGGGCGAGACCCTCGACGGGGTTGAAGGCTGTCTTGCTTTTTTGAGCCGGTTCTACCGCGGCGATATCGACTCTTTTGCGGAAAAAACGGCCGTCATCGGTGACGGCAACGCCGCCTTTGATTTGGCCCGCACGCTGGTGCGGCTGGGGGCCGACGTCACCCTCCTGTCATGGTTTCCCGAAGAGCTTATTCCGGCGGATCCCGCAGAAATCCAGGCCGCTCGCGAAGAAGGTGTCGTTGTCCGCACAGCCCTGCAAACCGTCGCCTTTTTAGGCCGCAACGGAAGCTTAAAGCGTCTGCGCTGCCGGCCGACCCGCCCCGGGGAACCGGATGCCCAGGGAATCCCCTGGCCGGTGGTCATCCCCGGCCGCAAGCCGCTGGAATTTGAATTCGATCGGGCCTTTGTCGCCATCGGCCAGGCCGGCGTTCTCAAAAACGGCCGCCGGATCGGGGGCATGGATATCAGCCGGCATGGATTTATTAAAGTCGATGGGGACGGGCGTACCAGTTGTGCGGGTGTTTTTGCTGCCGGAGATATTGTTGCGGGCCCCTCGACCGTGATCGAAGCCATGGCCGCCGGCCGGTCCGCGGCCCGCGCCATTCATCAAGATATCAGCGGAGAAGAGACACGCAGCATCGCGGCTGCCAGGCCCGAAAACAAAGATTATCCGGAGATTTCCAACGAAATTCCATACCTGGCGCGCACGGCCATGCCGGAACGACAGCCGGCGGTTCGCCTGCAAAGCTTTACCGAAGTAGCCATGGGGTTGAGTGAATCCCAGGTGGTGGCCGAAGCCGAACGCTGCCTGCAGTGCGGGGTCTGTTCCGAATGCATGGAGTGTGTGGAGGCCTGCGGCGCCATCAACGCGGTCAACCACGGCGAAATCGGCGGAGAGACCATGGAGCTTACGGGCGTTGTCATTGTTGCCGACCCGGATAACGCTCCCTCGATCAGAGGCGAAGACGTCATTCGGGCATACGGCCCCAAGTCCGCCAAGACCGATGTTGACGCCATGGTACTGCGCGGTTTTGCCGCCGCGGCCAAGGCTATGGTCTTGCTGGGGGGCACCTCCTTAAGGCCCCGAGGCCGCGGTTTGTCCTTTTCTCCGCCCGACCCGGGACTTTCACCCGAGATCCGCATCGGCGTTTTCGTCTGCCGCTGTAACAGCGCCCTGGGATGGCTGGACGGCATGGATAAGTACGTGGAGGGGTTAACCGCCCTGGACGACGTAGTACATGCCGAGGTCTTGTCCAGCGTCTGTGCGCCCGAAGGATCGGCCGGCATCATTCGCACTATTCGTCAAAAAGGGATTACCCGCATTGCTCTGGCAGCCTGCGTATGTTGTCCCCTCAATTTTATCTGCAGCGCCTGTACCGATCAACGCAGCCGTCTCAAAGAGGCCTTGTTTAACGGCACCGGGATAAGCCGTTCCATGGTCGAATCCTGCAACCTGAAAGGCGAAGCCCTGCGTCTGATCGCCCAGGATCACTCCCTGGCCATGAAAAAGTTCAGTGGTCTTGTCGATCGTACGCTTCAGCGTGCCCGGCGCTTGAAGTCGTTGCCGGATCCGGTCCGCAACTACAACTTCAATACCGCCGTCATCGGCACATCAGAAGCCGCCGTCACCAGCGTGATGACCCTGGCCGAAGCGGGGATGGAGGTCTTCTGGCTTACTTCTTCGGTCGCGATGTCTGCGGATCTCCCTGGGCACCTGAATGTCTACAGTTTCAAGGATGCGACTGTCAAAGAATTGAGCGGCACCCTGGGAAATTTCCGGGTCAGCATTACCGCGGGCGACCAGGATCAGGTGTTGCAGGTGGGCGCCGTGATTCTGGATGAAAAATCACGCAAAAGAATCGAATATATTCACCAGAAAGGCCTGCCGGGCCGTTTCGTGCAGGCGGAGATGCAGCAGCAGGGCGTCCCCGGTGTTCCGTTTTCCTATCCGGGCTCCACCGCCATTTCAGGGCTGTATCTGGCCGACCCGCCCGGCATTAATGTTTCCAATCGCAAAAAAGGGGCTGCCGCCGCCGTCCAGGCCGCGGCTGTCATGCCGCGGGGACCACGCCAGAACAAGGGCTATGTCGTTGTTGTGAATGAAAGCTTGTGCCGCAGTTGCGGGCGCTGCATTCGCGTGTGCCCGTCGCAGGCGGTCACTTTGCATAAAAATTCGATCGATAGCTGGTCGGCCGGCGTGGATGAAGCCCTGTGTAAAGGCTGCGGCAACTGCATTTCGGTGTGTCCCTCAAATGCCGCCGACAGCCCCTATCGTGACCAGCACTTTTTGGAACAGATCATCGAAAACATATTAGGATCATCTCAAAAAGAGTTGGAGAGATCCTGAGGATTCAAGGGTCCAAGGATTCAAGGGTTCGAGTGAAATACTTTAAAAAATCTATACCTTAATAGCAGAATCGGATAAACATGGACGATTTCAATATTATTTTGTTTTTGTGCAACTGGGGGCCGCACAGCGCATTCCAGACGCTTCAGGATCGGGGATGTAAGATTCCGACCGAAGTCAACATGGTACGCATCCCCTGCACCGGCAGAATCAGCAAATCACTCCTTTTCAAAGCCTTTGAAATGGGAGCAGACGGCGTTGTCCTGATGGGGTGTGAACCGGGATCGTGCCGTTACGGCAGTGGTACCGTCGCCGCCTGCAACAATACCGAAGATACCCGCGATATTTTGGAATTGCTGGGCCTGGGTAAGGACCGTTTGCGGCACGCCACTTTCCTGCCGGGCGAGTGGGAACCGCTGCTTGGGTTTTTGAAAGACTTTTGCAGCCGGATCCGGACCATGGGCCCCAGCCCGGTGCGACCGTCCCCGACGGCAGTGGAAATCGGCAGACAAACTTCGGTCAAAGAAATAATTGCTACCCATGACATCTACGCCTGCCAGGACTGCGGCAAATGCTCATCGGCCTGCCCTCTGGCACTTGCCGGCAAACCGTTCTCCCCCCGGGCCCTGGTTAATGCCATCATCGCCGACGGTATTGAAGCACCGTTAGTGGCCAAAGATGTATGGTCCTGTTTGACCTGCGGCATTTGTTACGAGCGTTGTCCCTCGGCGGTCAATTTCCCCGAGTTTATTCGCGACGTCCGCTTAGCCGTGCGAGCCAAAACCAAGAACGGTCACGAGGCCCATGGCGGCTTTTTTCAATCCCTGATGCGGGCCATGACGGCTCCGGGCCTCAATATAGACCGCTGGGGCCGGCTTCCGGACGATATCGAAGTGGACCCGGAGAGCAAAATCCTTTATTTTGGCGGTTGCGGCCCTTATTTTGACACTTTTTTCAGAAATCATCATCAGGTTCAAACCGCTAAAATTGCGATAGACAGCCTGCGGCTGCTCAATTTCTTCGATATCCGGCCGGCATTGCTGCCAAATGAGCGTTGCTGCGGACATGATCTGCTGTGGACGGGGGACCGGGAAAATTTTTTAAAACTGGCGACCCTTAACGTGGAAGCCATCCACAACCTGGGCATCGAAGAGGTCATTACCGCCTGTCCCGAATGTTACCGGACCCTGGCCCAAGATTATCCCGCTCAAGGGGTTGCGATTGATTTCAAGGTAACCCACCTGTACCAGCTGCTCGAAAACGAAATCGACAAAGGGGCCGTCGCTTTTAAAAAGATCGACCAAAGCATGACGTTTCAGGATTCCTGCCGCCTCAACCGGATGTCGGTGACGAGTGATCTTTCCCGAAAATTGATAAATCGTCTCAAATCTGCCGGCTTTACGGAGATGCGCGATAACGGCAGTGCCGCCATTTGCTGCGGCAATTGCGCCTGGACAGGGTGCGACGCCTTCAGCAAGTCGTTGCAGACCAAGCGCCTGCAACAGGCCAGGGAGACCGGCAGCGATCTTTTGGTGACCGCCTGTCCCAAGTGTCAGATTCATCTGCGCTGCGCCATGGAAGACCCCTTTCTGGGCCAATCGCTCCAAATGGAGATGGCGGACCTGACGGGTGTCATTGCTAATACTATTTACTGGGAATAAAGATGGAGTCGAAAGTGCAAACAAAAACTCTAACCGGCGTTGAAGCGGCGTCGCGTATCGGTGTCTACGTCTGCCGGTGCGGCCTGAATATAGCCCATACAGTAGATTGTCCGCGGGTGGCCGCAGAGGCGGCCGGGCTGGAAGATGTCGTCATATCCAAGGAGATGCCGTATGCCTGCAGTGAGCCGGGCCAACAGGAAATAGCAAAAGATATCACAGAGCACGGATTGGACCGTATCGTGATCGCTTCGTGCTCGCCGCGCCTGCATGAACCGACCTTCCGCGAGATGATGAAGGCCGCCGGTCTCAACCCGTATCTTATGGAGATGGCCAATCTGCGCGAACAGTGCAGCTGGGTTCACATTAACGAACCCGAGGACGCCACCCACAAGGCCCGGGACCTGGTTGCCATGGCGGTCGCGCGTGTGGGCGCACTCCGGCCGCTGCAAGAAGCAACAATGCCGCTGACCCCACGCACACTGGTCATCGGTGGCGGGGTGGCCGGCATTCAGGCGGCTTTAGACCTGGCCGACAGCGGTTACGAAGTGGTCTTGGTGGAGAAAAATCCGTCGATTGGCGGTACCATGGCCCAGCTGGACAAAACCTTTCCCACCATGGACTGCAGTATCTGAATTCTCGGTCCCAAGATGACGGATGTCGGTCGACATCCGCGGATAACCCTCCATACCCTGAGTGAAGTCGTGGACGTCAAAGGCTATGTGGGCAATTTTGACGTTCGCATCGTAAAAAAGGCCCGCTATGTGGACGAGAAAGAGTGCACCGCCTGCGGCGACTGTGTCCCCGTGTGCCCGGTGGTGCGTCCGGACGAATTCAACCTGGGACTTTCGTCCCGCAAGGCCGTCTATACAGCTTTTCCCCAGGCCGTACCGTCGGCTTATGTGGTCAACATCAACGAATGTTTGGGCCACAACCCCCTCGTATGTTCCAAGTGTATCGAGGCTTGCGAAAAGGGTTGTATCAACTTCCATATGTCCGACGAGGAGATTGCAGAAAGTGTCGGGTCTATTGTCGTGGCTACCGGCCTTAAAGCATACAACCCGACCGAGCTGGATGAATACGGTTACACGCGTTTCGAAAATGTGATGACCAGCCTCGAATTCGAACGTATGGTCAACGCCGGCGGTCCTTCCAAGGGAGCGCCCATTCGCATGACAGATCGCCGCCGGCCCCGATCGGTCGGTTTTATTCAATGCGTCGGCTCGCGTTCATCCCGCAAAGGGAGCGAATATTGCTCCAACATCTGCTGCATGAACACCATCAAAAGCACCCTGGTGTTGAAAGAGCATTACCCTGATATCGACGTCAAGGTTTTTTACATCGACATTCGGGCCTTCGGCAAAGGGTTCGAAGCCCTCTACAGCCGGAGCCGTCGCCAGGGGGTCCAATATTTAAGAGGACTGCCGGGCAATGTTGAAGAGCTGGACGATAAAAGCCTGCGTGTGGCGGTTGAAAACACGGCCACCGCCAAGATCGAATTTCACGATCTTGAAATGCTGGTGCTGGCTGTGGGGATAAAGCCGGCTTCCGGCACCCGGAGGCTGCAGGAAATGCTGGGATTGCAGTTGACTCCCGACGGTTTTTTTCTGGAAGCCCATCCCAAGCTCCTGCCTGTGGATGCCGCCACGCGGGGTATTTTCTATGCCGGCTGCGCCGAAGCGCCCAAGGACATCAAGGAGAGCGTCACCCAGGCTTCGGCTGCTGCGGCTCGTGCTATCAGGCTGATGCACAAGGGCGAAATTACTACGGAACCGATTACCTCCGAAATCATTCCCGAAAAGTGTACTGCGTGCGGCAAGTGCGTTGAAGTTTGCCCCTATAACGCCATCACCAAGGGTATCAAGAAAAAAACGCCGTCAATGGTCAATACCGCCGCCTGTTCCGGTTGCGGCACTTGCGGCGCCGAATGTCCTTTTGACGCCATCATCATGCACCACTATTCCGACGACCAGATCAACAACCAGATCGATTCCATGCTGGCCGCAGACGCCTCGGAAAAGATTCTGGCCTTTGCCTGCAACTGGTGCTCCTATGCCGGGGCCGACTATGCCGGTGTATCCCGCATGCAGTACCCTGCCAACGTGCGCATCATCCGCACCATGTGCTCGGGCCGCGTTGACGAAAAATTTGTCTGGAACGGCTTTTTGAAAGGTGCGCCGGTGGTTCTGGTCAGCGGATGTCATATCGGTGACTGCCATTATATCGATGCCAACCGCTGGACCGAAAAAAGAGTCGCCAAAATCCATAAAAAAATGGAAAAGCTGGGTATCCGGCCCGAACGCCTCCAGCTCGAATGGATCAGCGCCGCCGAAGGTCGGCGCTTTGCGAACGTCATGCGCGCGATGGAGGAGCTGCGCCGCGGTGTTAGTCGGCAGGAGATTGCCGAAACTGTCAAAATATTAGGATCATCTCCCAAATAGTTGGAGTGATCCTAAGGATTCAAGGGTCCAAGGATTCAAGGGTTCGAGTGAAATACTTTAAAAACCACTGAAGGATCCAAGGGGTCGAGGGTCCAAGGATTCAAGTGAAAAGCAAAAAAATATTCAAAGAAAGGAACCCAGATTTTGTTGGCAGGGGTTTAGGCTTCATTGAAAAAGGTGAATTGGCTACAGCAAAAAAAGACATAGCAGAAGTAGAAAGTATACTCAAAACGATGATCAAATCGTTTAAAAGCAAACACTTGACCCCCTGACCCCTTGAATCCTTGAACCCTCTTCTCCAACTAAATAAGAGAAGATCTTACCATATTTAATTCTTCAAGACTGTCTATGCAGGACTCAGATATTAATTCATACCAAAAAGAGCAAATAGAAGCGCTCTCTTTAGTGCAGGCTTATTTGGCGAACCTTGCGTTGGATGCAAGGCAGGCGCTTGAGTCACAAATTGCGGATTATCTTTTATTCCGGGATGATGTGGACGCCTTTTTGGACGCGCATTTCAGTGATGTATGCACCCTGAAATGCTTTAAGAGCAAAATAAGTGCCTGCTGCTCGCGGGATAGCATCATTACCTTTTTTGGGGACGTGGTCGTCAATGCGCTGGTTACACCTGAAGAGGAAATCAACGCCTTAAGATCAGTACTGCAAAAACCGAACAAGGGCTTTAAATGCGTTTATCTTGGAAAGCAGGGCTGCATGTGGCGGGTAAAACCGATAGTCTGTGAAATGTTTCTTTGCAAGTCGGCATCCGAGGAAGTACTTGCCCCCAAACCCGAGGCTGCAAAGACTTGGGAAGCGATGCAGCAACGCAAAAAATTGTTCACCTGGCCGGACAGACCGGTTCTTTTTGACGACCTTGAGCGCATATTTTTAGACGCCGGATATTCCTCTTCTTTGATGTATATGCACAATAGCCCCGGTCTTTTGAGAATAAAAAAACAGGCCAAAAGCGGTGAGCAGTGACCAGTAATCGGTTATCAGTACAGTAAGCAGTGGTCAGTGGACAGAGCTCAGGTGCCAGGGAAAAGTCAATAGTGAAAAGTGAAAGGTGAAAAGTGAGGTGAGATATTAAATTAAATCGCAATTCGAGAACAAGAACCATTCCGGGGCGCAAAATTACATCGTTGTTGTAAGTTTGCATTGCAATATTACAAGGTGATCGGCTTATTCGGAACCAGGTTGACCAAAAATTCTTCGCAGGGCAGACATAATATGCCTTTTATTTTTATTCGCTCTTTGCCCCTGTACAAAAGACAGGTGTTTGCCTGTGGATAATCTTGTTTAAAGGCCAGCAGCCCTTTAACAGACTTCGAGTGAACTCGGTCGGCATTTTTTACTTCTATGGCATAAAAAGTGTCTTGACCGTACACCACAAAATCTACTTCATTGCCTGATTTTGTGCGCCAGAAAAAAAGCCGGTTTTCATCCCCGCCGTAGGAACACCATGCTCTAAGATGCTGGGCAACAAGCCCTTCCAGGGCTGCGCCGTCGATCTCCTGCGGGGAATCCAGCGGTCCGGAAGGGCGCATAGACCTGAATACGCCGGCATCGAAATAAAAGAACTTGGGATGTGAAGAAAGATTGCGCTTGGCTCGTTTTGTAAACATTGGCAGCCGGAAAGCTAAAAGCAGATCTTCAAGGATTGAAAAGTATCCTTCTACTGTTTTACGCCCCACCTGGCAGTCTCGAGCCACATCAGAGATGTTCAAAACAGCGCCGTGCGAAAAGCTTGCAGATTCCAAAAATCGGCTGAACGCACCGATGTTACGCACAAGCCCTTCCATCTGGACTTCTTCCCGCAGATAGAGGGCTACATAAGTACTCAGTGTCTCTTTGGGATTTGACGAATATTTTATCAAAGGGACCATGCCGGTCGCCAAGACTTCTTCGATCGAAAACAGATCGCTCAACTCGGCGGCCATGAATGGATGCATCGCTTTTAGTATTGCCCGGCCCGCGAGCAAATCGACCCCCGACCGTTTAAGCTTCCTGGCGCTTGACCCGGTCATAACAAAACGCCATTCAGGCCGCTTTTCTATCAAGAGGTGCACCACATCCAGCAATTGGGGCAGCTTCTGGATTTCATCAATAACAATTGTGCTTAATGTTTGCTGCGCCTCAGCCACCTCCCGCAACCGTTCAGGCTTGGCAGCGTAGGATCGGTAGACATCGGGCGCCAGTAGGTCGATGTAAAGGGCTGACTTAAAATGCTGCTTTACCCAGGTGGATTTGCCGGTCCCTCGCGGGCCGAACAAGAAAAAACTCTGGTCCGAACCCTGCATAAAACGAGTTATGAATGCCATTTTTGCTTCCTTTTTGGTGTTTGCATATCCATTAATACGAAAAAAACAGCTTTTCTGTCAAGCCGAAAGCAATATGGGCACGCAAATCAACCCGCAACAAGCATCCCTTGGCCGGCGAAGCACTGCGTAGACGGCAGGACCAAGTATCCAGTATTTAACCCGCACCCCGTAACTCGTAACGCGCAACTCGAAACCCACATCAAGGCTCCCCGAGCCGTTCCTCAAGTCCCTTGGCACGACGAAGCTTCAGCGAAGGCGGCCGAATGCTTTCTGGACGCTCCTCAAGCCCCTTTTCGCGGGGCGCTCCTATGTGTCCCTATTTGGGCGCTTCTCCCCCAGCGCCACAGGCGCTACGCCATACTAAGCATTGATTTTTTTAAATTATTGAATTAAGGTCAGGCAATATATCTAAAACACCACTTCCGGTCATAACAGCCGGTAAATACCACTAAATACTGGGAGCCCGATCCCATGGCTATTGAATTAGAAAAAGCCCTTCTTTGCGCAAGAAAGCTAAGAAGGGTTTTGTCTTTTTGTTTACGCTCAATTTGGTTCGAGGCGACCGGAGATTTATCCGCCTTTGGAGGAGCCCGTTTTAATCCATAACCGGCAAAATGATTTTACGGCAAAGAGGAAATAAATAGAGAATAGTTAAATTGTATGACCGCCCCGGACTGATTTAAACTTTAATTTGTCAATTATTTTTATTTATTGTGGTTAAATAGCAGGGTTTATTAACTTCCTGCATGATATCTGGAAACCACTTAATCTATTGTTAACTTTCAAAAGTCTTGAGCATCATGCAAGAATCTGAATTCAGACCATTAGTAAAACAATTTATAAACCAATTTGGTTTCAAAGTGTTTGATATTCCTGAGAATGAAAAAAGCAAATCTCCTGATTTTGATGTTATCGGAAAAAGTGACCGATACACTTTAGAGTTAAAAATAAAAGGGGATGACCCTGTTGGAATAAAAAATGATGAAAATGCACTCTTAAGAGGGGAATTAGTATCTAAAACAATACCCGTAGGTCCCAGAAATACGTTGGCAGGGATACTCCGCGATGGCGTGAAACAGAATATTGATCATGACCATGATCGTAAAACTTATCATATGATTTGGGTGCATTCCGCTGGTCAAGATCCAAACCTTTTAAATTCAAGGTTCCACGCAACATTGTATGGCATTGAAACACTGTTCAGCATAAGAAAAACAAATGTGATTACTTGCTACTACTTTCATAATAGCGCTTTTTTTTCGTGGCGTGAATTTCTTGATGGCGTGATTTTGTCGTATAATGACCAAATACAGCTTTGCATCAATACATTATCACCAAGAGTTGATAATTTTCGTAAATCTCAGCTCACAGTGGCTATGGTAAATGGTTTGTGTGATCCAGATGTACTTGAGGCTCGGTATGATGATCTGTATATTGCAGACTGTGAAATTGACCGTAATAATGAAAAAGAGGTTCTTGAATATCTCCAGAAAAAATATGGTTTAGATCATTTACAAACCATACCAATGAATCAGCATACTGGGTCAATTGCACTACCGACAAAAAATGAAAAAAGTTAACCAGGGCTTTCAGGATCGCAAAGACCATGCGCCCACTGAAGCCCGGCGATTAGCGCGCCAAGCGAAGCTTGGTGCATCTTGCAGGGTGCAAGTCCCTGTCGGGAAAGGGTTAACCACCCACCCGTATTGAGTGTTGCGCCTGTGGCGGAGTTCCGGGTGTTCCGGGGCGAACAAAACAGGTGAAGCGTACATAGAGAATCCTGTAGGCCGCAAGGGTGACCGTATACCCTTAAGTGCTGGTACAGCCTCGAAATGAGCTTGTTGCAGTCGGCGAGTGTTTTAACGCTCACGAAGCCAACATGAAGGAATCGCAGACTCTTTGCAGGGCTTGCTCTGAGCACTGAGCGATGGTGAGATTCCGTAGGGCTGCCGGGGTCCTCAGGCCGTGGCATGCAGGAAGAGATGCATCAGGAACTTGGGAGACCCTGTAGGTTCCCATCATTTATGGGTAGGATAACCGAACCGAAAGGCGAGGAAACTGATGACTTGCAGGGAGTCGGATCAGCTCATAGTACTCTGAGACGGTAGGGCCGTTCGCACGCCTTCGCTAAAGCTATGGCGGCGCAGGCACGGGGAAGGGGCTGACAGTGGTACGTAGACCTCAAAGGAAACTTCGCACCGGACACGTAGGGCCGGAAATTGCAAGCCAACCTCACTGAGGGCAATAGCAACGTCTTTGATGGTAAAGATTACGGAAGCGAGTACCATTGAGGAGCCCGGTGCGGGAAAACTGCACGCCGGGATCTGGGCGGGGGGTGCCGGGCAACCGGTATCCCTACCGCGACGACTTGGATTTAATTAGAGTTACTCTTTGTATATTTTGAGAAAAAGATGCCCCTCCAATCAAGTTCAATTTTAGATTATACGACGTTTATTGAAAGACCATGGAAATTATTTTTTGAAATTGAATGGTCTGATTCAGCTTTGCGTGATTATTTTAAAGCTCATCACATTAATGACTCCTGCCCGTTTTGCCAAGCCCGGATTGATATTGTGTATGAATTGACAACTGATTTATATGATGACGTCTCTCATTTGATAGTAAGGAGTTGTGAGGGGTGTGGTTGGTGGTTTAGCTCTATTCTGTCAGAGGACGAAGGATATTATAAGGCCACCTTGACACCGATTTTGAGAAGTTTTGATGTAGACTCTGTCACGATCCCTACAAAAACATTAGAAATAGAGCTCAGAAAACGTCCGAAAATATTGCATAGTCTTAATCCCAAAAAGTTTGAAGAGTTGGTACAGAGTGTGTTTAAGGATTTTTTTGAAACTGATGTACGCCTTGTAGGTAGAACAGGAGATGGTGGAATAGATCTTATATTTTGTGATGGAGAAACGCCTTTTGCAGTTCAGGTGAAAAGGAGACAAAGCCCAGATGCGGTAGAAAATGTCAGTCTTATTCGCGAGTTTATCGGTGCAATGCTTCTTAAAAAATATAGTAATGGCTTACTTGTTTCTACTGCTAAGAATTTTTCAAAGGGCTCTAAGGAAGCTTCTCAGAAAGCGATTGAGCTTGGCATTATTGATCGATTTGAATTAATTAATCGCGATAGATTCATAGAAATTTTTAGACTGAAAAGAAAAAAAGTAAATTGGCCTTGGGAACAGGTTTATAAGGATTTTCTCTCTGGCAAGGAGATTACAAGCTCTCAAATGAAAGTGACAATAAACAAGAGCAATACTTCGAAACCATACAACTAATCCTGCCCATTGTTTCTCTAATCTGTCAGTTCAGGTGCCAGTCAGGGCTGGGGCGATTCGGCAGGCTATTGAAGAATTGGATATTTATCATTTTAATGGAAGTCAGTCGAAACCCTGACTGCCCCTGACTTCTGCGATAGGTACGCACGATAATGAATATAGAAAAGGACTTCATTCGCAAACTGGAAGCAAAAGTTAAGGAGCAGTTAAGCGCCCAGCGAGTCGGCTACCTCTTGGGTGCCGGCTCCTCTTACCTTGATGGGATC
>JACNIG010000426.1 GCA_014383215.1 Candidatus Desulfatibia vada
TAATAGTATTACTATTTTTTCGGATATTAGGGCATGAAACTTAAGCCAATAGTTTTTTAACTTAATTTGCCCTGCCGGCACCGCCGGCCGTTAGCATGCTGTGATGCAGCCGTTCGGCCCGCAAACAGAAGCTTTCCAATTTAGCATTAATGAGCTGGGGAAAGGGTGAACCGTCACTTTCGATTGCTAAAAAGGGTAAAACCTCAACATTTTTGAGAGCGGATCGAAGCTGCTTATTCTTGGGATCTAAAGCCAGTTTGGCTTCACGGTTCATGGTTTCGTTCAGGATGGCTTCTGAAACACGATTGGGCATGCATCCGAAAGGGCCGATGGCAATTACTCCACAGGAGTGCGACGCTACCTCGGTAAGAGAACTTCCCACCGTCAGAATGGCTTCACCGGTCATCATTGGTGAAATATAAGGCGTAGCGTTTGCGATTATTGAATTAATATCGATTGGTTCGGCATGAACTAACCCTGAGCGGGAAAGTATGGACTTGAGTCTCTTCTCATACCGCTGCATAAACTTTTTTCTTAGTAAAAACTGCAGCTTTTCCCGTTTTGACATCTTATAATCGGCAAGTCCTTTGTCCACCAGATAGTCGGTATAAAGAATCCACTCGGCGATGGGTGCACAAATAGTTGCAAACCCTTTTTCGGCAAGGCTTTCTGTTAAATACTGGCGGGAGAGTGCATCCCGCCGGACAAATATCTCGCCTATAAGGGAAATTGTGGGTACCTCCCGGGGCGGAAGTTTCATCGGCATCCGGGCAAATACCCCGGCGGCATTTGCGCATTGTTTTTCCAGTCGGGACAAATCTCCTTTTTCCAGTGCAGCTATCAATAAACTCCACTCGCGATCGAATATTTGCATTCCAGCTTCAGGGTCGACGGCATTGGCCAGTATCATCGAGCGGATGTCTTCCATAACATCGGATACGATAACTCCCCACCATACCCGGCGAACAAACTCATTGCCCAGGCCGGCATAAGAATTTTCGGATGTCAATGAAAGCACGGCTACGTTCTCTATTCTATGCCTTTTTACGAGATCTTCCATAAAAATACGATACTGACCGAAACGGCACGGACCGTTGCCGGTGGGCATAAAGTAAACCAGAACCTCGCCGTCCTTTCTGCCGTTGTTAATGTAGTTAAGCAGTGTTCCTGTAGTGAGAATAAGCGGCAGGCACTCCTTGCAGGACGTATTTGCCCGTCCCATTTTTAACACCGCCTCGCACGACGGCGGATGAGCCGCCGCATTGAAACCGAATCCACGAAATACAGCAGCCAGGGATTCAGAAGAAGTATCACCCATGGACGGAGTCAGCAGCTTAACCCGCGGATCGCTCACCGGCAGCACTTCGCCCGATGATGTAATAACTTTGGCAACACTGTTATCCAAAAGCGTCCGGGCAGGAACAAAAGGCTTTTTTGTGAAAACGATCTGTTCTGTTGCCACCAGTTGCCGGTAGGCGCTGACAATGTCTAAAAACGCTTCGATTCTTGTCTCCAGACCGGCGTCGGCGGTGTGGCTGTCGAGCTCCAGCGTCAAAGAAGGCTTCCTCTGCATGATATCCCGGAAGTATCCGATGAGAAACGAATCCGGACCGCAGGAAAAATTGGTTATAAACGTGCCGAACAGCTGAGAATGCTTTTTAACGAGCCGGGCGGCCTTGAGTATGCGCTGCCCCATCCCCCAGTACATATGGCGCTTGGTTTTATAACCGTCGAACATAAGAAAATCGTAGGGTATTACCAGAATACCCCTGGAGGCAAGTTTGTGGGGGATACCCATATGTGCTTCTTCAACAAAGCCGTTATATGCCCTTGAAAAAATCACAACGGCTATCCGGTTCGGATCGGTTTGAAGTTGCTCGATAGCTTTTTCCCCGAGCACTGTCATCTCGTTAAAGCACTGTTGCTGTTTGCCAAGCGCTTTTGAGAATGCTTTATCGGCCGACGCCCTGCTGACTTTCATTTGAATCGCAGTTGCAATCAAAGCTTCTCTGGCCGATTCCAGCCCTTGAGTCAAATCTAAAAGGGGTGTCAGAATTTTTGTCCCCTTGCTCTTGATTTCTGCAAGTTTTTCCCGGAATGTAGCCTGTAGATAGAAGGTCTCTCCTTGCACAAAAGGACAAACTTGTGAACTGGTATGATGGTCTAAAGCAGGGACCGCTTTAAAATGGGGCAGGAAGATAAACTCTAAAGGAGTCTCCATATGCAGCAGCTCGTGGAAAAAACCATGGCCCAATTCTGCCGGGTAGCAAAAAGGGGCATTTTTCTGATCAATACCTTCCTGGGATGGAAAATCCGGGATAACGGATTCGAAGCCCAGTTCGGCAAAAAATGTTGAATACAGCGGATAATAGGTGTTGACCATGAAACTTCTGTTGAACCCGATCCTGCCTTTGGGCTTTTTGGGGCTGTCCGGCGGCCATTTAGCACCGTATTTCTCAAATACAAGCCGCTGCCGGACCCGTATGAGATCAAGTTGCTCGACATCATATTTGATATTGTGCCGCATATTATAGTATCGGTTGCAAGCTCCGCCAAAAGGATATTTTTCCCCCTCAAGCTCGATCATGGCTACTTCACAGCGCCGGTCGCATTTTTCTTTGCCGCCTCTGCAGACAAAAGACTTGCCGTATACAACTTCCCGGTTGACCAAGCTCTTTAGGTCAAAATGCTGCCGGTCGATCAAACCCTTTTCAAGTCGTTCTTTAACTTCAAGGGCAACGCCATAGGCACCCATCAACCCGGGTTCAGGAGGTACTATTATCGGTTTGCCCACAAGGGATGCCATGGCAAAAGGAATCGCTTTGTTGTAGCAGACCCCGCCCTGCATGAAAATTTTTTTACCAACCGGCCGGTTGCCTTTCACCCGGTTGGAGTAATTCATGCAGATGGAATAGACCAGACCGGCGACGATATCCTGGTGTTCTACGCCTTCGTGAATGGCATTTTTGATGTCGGAGGCAATGAAGGCGGCACACTGGTCGTTGAAGTTGGGAGGCTTCATCCCTTGCAGGGCGATGTCGGCAATATCTTCCATCCGAACACCAAGGGTCTCGTATGCTGACTCTTCCAAAAATGACCCTGTCCCGGCGGAACAAGCCTCGTTCATGGCATAATCAGAGGCCACGCCGTTGGTAATATAGGTGTATTTAGCGTCTTGGCCCCCGATTTCAAAGATGGTATCCACATCAGGGTCAAAATGAACAGCCGCTGCGGCATGGGCGATGATTTCGTTGATGACGCCATCGGTTAGAGCGTGCAGACCCGCAATCTGGCGACCGGATCCGCAGACCCCCAGGCCGACAATTGATATTTCTTGAAGGTTAATTTTGGCTTTTACCTGGCTTAAGATGGAACCGTAGCACTTGCGAGCAGCTCCCACCGGATCACCACTGGTCAGAAGATAAATTGAAGCCAGCATGGCATTGTCAGCCTGGCGCACAAGAACCGCCTTGGTGGTAGTCGAGCCGACATCCAGCCCTAAAATACATTCATCACCCGGATGAATTTCTCCCTGTTCAATGGTTTTAAATTCAACCATATTTTTGAAATCCGGCAAAGGCGGCAGCGTATCAAATGAAGCCGTATTGGTGCTGAACAACTCCGACATTTCGGAAAATTGGGCGGTTTCGTTTTCCAGGGCCCAAAGGGCTGCACCCAGGGCCTCAAAATAAGGAGCTTCCTGTGGTACGATCAGTCCGGGAATTTCCTTGCGCAAGTACTCGATCATCATTTGGTTGCGGGCTGTTCCGCCGGTGACCATTATGTTTTTTCTTTCGACCTTTTTTAAAAGTTCAAGGATTTTGTCGGCCATCATCTGGCAAAGCCCGGCGGTAACTTTTGATTTAGGAATACCTTTGTTGGTAGCGTGGGTACAGTCGGATTTACAAAAAACCGAGCAGCGGCCGGAGACGTGATGCGGCTCCATGGTAACGGCCCACTGGGCGGCTTCTTCCATGGATACGTTCATCCTGCGCAGTTGCTGAAGAAAGAATTCGCCGGTCCCGGAGGCGCACTTGTTGCCGGTTAGTACATTGGAAATTCTTCCGAAGCGGTCCAGAACATAGACCATGAAGGTTTCGCCGCCGGCGGAAACAACGGCCGGACATGAAACATCGTCAGGTTTGACAAACGGGTAGGCAAATTCGACCGCTTCCGGTTCAGATATGGAGGCAATATTCACGAAGGTACGAAATTTCCTGCCGGTGGCGCCGATCCTGTCAAATGAATTCAAGTCCAGCTTTTCTAATGCAGAGACTAGAGTTCGCTTGGGATCTCCTTCGTGAGGATGAAGTGAATATGCGATCAGGCGAGGTTTGCCTTTGGGCATGTTCTTTTCATCTGCAACAAGCTCCTGCTCGACCTGAACAACAGATACGGTAGAGGCCCCGAGGCATAGACCCAGAGCCTTTATTTTTGCGGGCATGTGCGTTTCCTTGCTGGACTGCCCTTTTGAATTATAAGGTTTCATAGATATCAGTGAAGCCAAATATACAGATAGCTGAAAATACCAACAAGAGGAACGAACCTAAAGTCTTAAACGGTAAAATTTGAAATATATTAATTATAGCAAAATGGCCATGGTGTAAAGGAAAAAAGCAATAAACGAATAAGAACTATGAGAAATTCAGAACTCCTGACCTGTATACGTAATTTCAACGTGATATGAAGGTTTAGTCGTAATTTCAGATGCAACAATTTGAACATCGAACATCGAACGTTCAACGTCGAACGTCGAATGTGGAAG
>JACNIG010000307.1 GCA_014383215.1 Candidatus Desulfatibia vada
ATTAAAGCTAAGACTGCTAAAGATTTGAATTTCATACAGACCTCCTTGCACAATAGCGGTGGAAAGTTACTGTAATATTTTTCGATAACACAATATCTTGAATCAGAAAAGATTTGCTAAATGTGAAAATGCCTTGCCTGAACTAACACCGGCAAATCAAGTTAATCTATAGCAGATTTGGTAAGGGAATCAAAACATTTTTGGGGTTAGATTTTTTCATACCTCAAGGTTTCATGCATCATACTCGAATATCAATAAACTTACAATTGAGATAGGGGCTTATACAACTTAAAATCTTGTGTAGTTATTTGATCTCGAGGCCTGGATAAGGGTTGCGAGTTGCGCTATGGGGTAAAGGGGCGGGATTTCAGTTGCGCTCCAATTTCGGGTCATCGGCGGACGTGCCGGTTCTGAGCTTTGCAAACAGGTTGTGGAGGTCGTCTAAAATCATATAGCCGCAGGGAATCAGAATCAGGGTGATAACTGTGGCAAAAAGCACACCGTATCCTAAGCTAACGGCCATGGGGATTAAAAAGCGGGCCTGCCGGCTCTGCTCCAGCAGCATGGGTGAAAGCCCGGCAAAGGTGGTTAAAGAAGTCAGGATAATGGCCCGGAACCGCTGTCCGCCTGCCCGGGTGATGGCATCGTGGGCCGTGGCGCCCTCTTGGCGGAGGCGGTTGGTGCGGTCCATCAGTACCAGGGAGTCATTGACCACCACCCCGGAAAGCCCCACAATACCGAACAGGCTGACAATGCTGAGATTAAAGCCCATAATCAGATGCCCCAGCACCGCCCCCACCATACCGAAGGGGATGGCCGCCATCACCACCAGCGGTTGGGTGAAAGATTTAAAGGGAATCGCCAGCAGGGCATAGATTAAAAACAGGGCGATGATAAACCCCCGAAACACATCGGTTAACGATTCCCTTTGTCTTTCGCCCGCCCCTTCGATGGTGTGGCGCAGTCCCGGATACATGTTTTTCAGTTGCGGCAGATAGCGTTTTACCAGATCCGTTCTAATTTCTTGGGCATTGGCGACCGTTTCATCCACATCTGCCGTCACTTTAATTACCCGCCGGCGCTGGGCCCGCTCGATGGCGGCGTATCCCTGTTCCATCTTGACTGCGGCCACCTGACTAAAGGGCACCTCAAAACCGTCCGGGGTACGGATGCGCATTTCTTCGACATTCCTCAGCGATTTGCGCTGGTTTTCCGGATAACGCACCAGCACCTTGACCTCGTCTTTGTCGCGCTGAAATCGCAGAGCTTCGGCCCCGTAAAAAGCGTGCCGCACCTGGCGGGCCAGATCCGTCAGATTCAGGCCGAGAGAGCTGGCCGCCGGTTTCAGTTTAAGTTGCATTTCCTTTTTTCCCGGCAGGAAACTGTCGTCGATATCAAATACACCGGGATACTGTTTGAGTTCGGTTTTTAAGTCTTCGGCGGCTGCCAGCAGCAGCTTGTGATCGTCAAGGGACAAGTGCACTTCAACGGGATTACCGGCGCTGTGCAAAGAGCTTTTAAAGGTGACAGATTCGGCATCCGGGATCGATCCCGCCCGCTGGCGCCACAGATTGTTGAGTTTCATGGAACTGATATTACGTTCTTCGCCGTCCAATAGCTGGATCCAGACCTGGGCCAGATGCTCGCCGCTTTCTCCGGACCGACCGTGCCGGCCGAACTGGGCGCCGACCATCGAAATACTGTGCTCAAGCAAGGGGGGCGCATCTGCCGGCCAGCCTCGGCCGGCCTTGTCCAGTACTTCCAGGGCTGTCTTTTCCAGGTGGGCCACTACCTGGCGGGTGCGCTGCACCGGTGTTCCTGCCGGCATGGTAATCAGGCATTCCAATACATCACCTTCCACCTTGGGGAAAAAGGTATATTTGATCCAACCGGCCTGCCACACCCCCACTGTTAGCAGCAGAATGGCAATCCCCAGGGCCACGGTTGCATACCGCCAGCGTACGCAAAAATCGACAAGACGCGCGTAAGGTTTTTTAATGATCCATTTCAGGGCACGCGCCGGCGCTTTCTCCCGCATGGTTCCGGCTGCCAGGGATATTGCCGCCTTGCTGTAAGCCAGATGAGCCGGCAGAATAAACAGGGCTTCCACCAGGGATCCCGCCAGCACCAGAATGACCACAATGGGAATATTGCGCATGAATTTGCCCATGGTGCCGCCGGCCAGCAGCAGGGGCCAGAAGGCCACCATGGTGGTTAGAACCGAAAAGATCACCGGCCGGCCCACTTCAAGGGTGCCTTCCACGGCGGCCTTCAACGGCGGCAGCCCTTGTTCCTGGCGGCGATAAATGTTCTCGCCGACAATGATGGCATCATCCACCACAATTCCCAGTACCATAATAAAGGCAAACAAAGAGATCATGTTGATGGATACGTCTATTTGCGGCAGAACTATCATACCGGCGGCAAAGCTGATGGGAATTCCCAGGGTGACCCAGAATGCCAGCCGAATATTCATTACCAGCCCCAGGAGTATACTGACCAGCAAAAGGCCCAGAGCCATGTTCCTTAAAAGCAGTTCGATGCGGCTGCGCAGGATTTTGGATCTGTCTCCAAAGTAAGACACATCGACCCCGTGGGGCAGGCTCGCTCGCAGTTCGTTAATGTACGCTTTGACCGCATCGGCCACCTTCAGGGCGTTTTGATCGGCTACCCTAAAGACATTGATGATGGCGGCAGGCTTGCCCTGAAACCGGGCCGTAAGATCCAGGTCTTGGAAACCGTCGCTGATATCGGCTAACTGCCCTAAGGTAACCCGGCTGCCGTCGGTACGGGTAATCACGGCGATATCCCCAAAATCTGCCGCAAAATATCGGCGTCCCTTGGTTCGCACCAGAATTTCGCCCCCGTCGGTTTTAACACTGCCGGCAGGCAGGTCCAGGCTTCCCCTGGTTACGGTCTCTGCCACATGTCCAAGGGTCAGGCCGAAGCGGCGCAGGGTTTCCTCGGAAATTTCAATATGGATTTCACTGGTGCGAACCGCTGACAGCTCCGCCTGAGTAATGCCGGGCAGGTTGGTCAGATCGTCCTTGATTTTCTCGGCCAGGTATTTGATGGTCGTTTCCGGGACGTCCCCGTAAACCGCCAGATTGATTACCTGTGATTGTCGCGTTATCTCTCGAACTATCGGCTTTTCAGCTTCCTCCGGAAGGGTCGTGATGCGGTCAACTTCCGCCTTGACTTCATCCAGTAGTTTTTTAAGATCCCAGCCCTTCATGACCTCGACGACTACACTGCCGAAGCCTTCGCGGGCTGTGGAATCAATGCGCTTGATGCCGGCCAGTCCGGCTATTTTTTCTTCGATACGGCGCACCACGGCCTCTTCGACCTCGGCCGGTGAAGCACCGGTGTAGACCGTGGTAATGCTTATTCTGTCCAATGAAACTTCGGGAAAGATTTCAAGCTTCATGGTCAGACCGGTAGCAATACCGGCTAACAATAAAAATAGCATCAAAAGATTGGCGGCAACGTGATTTTCCGCAAACCAGGTAACTGCGCCTCTCATGATCCGTCCCTTTCGTCTGTTGATACATTGCGGATTTTCATGCCGTCACTGACCCCTTTGATGGGCGAAATTACCACCTTGTCTCCATCGGCCAGACCGCTTGTGACAATCACCCCTGCGGCGGAAAAACGGGCTACCTCCACCCGGCGGAATTCAAGCCGGCCTTTTGCATCGACCACCCAGACTATGCTTCCCGCACGCAGGGCCGATCTGGGGATCAGAGCGGCATTGGCGATAACGTGTCCCTTAATCTTTACCGTAGCAAACAGGCCGACTGCCAGGGGTGGCTTAACGTCATAGGGCTTTGCAACCCTGACCACCACGTTGATCATGCGAGTGTGCTCGTCAAGTTTCCCTTCGGTGCGGACCACTTGTCCGCGCCGGGACAATTCATGTCCGGCTACCTGCACCTGCACCTCGGCTTCGGAACCGCTCACTGCCTGCGGTGTGAATCCCGGTACCTCAAACCAGAACAGTTTCCGATCTTCCATAGGCAAAACAATTTCGGCGGCCGAAGTGTCGTATAAAACCGCCAGCGCCTGTCCGGGGGTGACGTATTGGCCGATATCGACCGATTTATCACTGACCCGCCCGTCGAAAGGAGCCATAAGGTGTGTGCGTGCCAGCTGCAGCTGTGCTTTCTTCAATTCGGCACGGTCGGCGTCTAACTTGGCCTGAGCGGCGGCCAGTTGGGGTTCCTTGGCGACCAGCGACGGCGGATCACTGTCGGAATTAAGCTGCATCCACTCCTGCCGGGCCACGGCGGCTTCCTCTATGGCCAGATGGTGTTTGCTTTCCGAATCTTTTATGCGTGCCTGGGCCAGGGTGACGGCAATCTGATAATCGGCCGGGTCGATGCGCAAAAGCAGATCGCTTTTGTTAAAAGCGCCGCCGTTGACAAGGGCGGAAGAAACATAGACGATTTTTCCGCTGACCTGGGGCACCAGACGAATCTCCTTGATGGGCCGCACGGTTCCCTGGCCGGTAATAATCACCGGGTGCGCCGCTGTTTTTACCGTAATAGTCCGGGCCGGCGGAATGGGGACGGGGGGCCTTTTCTTTTGCAGGTCGGGCTTACTGGCAATCAGCGTTTTCAGACCGATTACTCCTGAAAGAATCAGGATCGCGGCAATTGAAAAGTGTAAAATTCTATTTTTCTTTTTTGTCATGGCGTGTCTCTCTCTTTATTTTGTCCTGGAAAACCTGTTCCTTTAGGCCAGGTCAGAGATATCCGGCTCTGCCTTGGAGTTTTGTGTCTAAAATCACAAATTCCAAGCACCAAATCACAAATAAATCTCAAATTCCAATATTCAATGACCAGAACTTTCCAAGACGAGACCTTGTTTGGATTTTCGAATTTCGGTCATTGGAAATTGTTTGGTATTTGTAATTTGATATTTGTAATTTCCATAATTCAATGAACTTCCAACAAAGCAAATCCCGTCTGGGGTAAACCAAAGCCTGGTACTCTGGCCCGGATTATTTACTATTGGTCAGCGCCTAACATCTCAGGATTGTCCGTATGCGCCCATCCCCCGCCTAAAGAGCGGTGCAGGGCAACCCGATTGTTTAGAATCGAAAAATCAACCAAAATTAAGCTTTCTTCAGCGTTAAACTCGACGCGCTGGGCATCCAAAAAGGATAGATAATCCGCCAGTCCGCGGCGGTAGCGGTTCTGGGCTACCTGCCGGGTGGCACGGGCCTCAGCGAGAAAGTTAAGTACGCGCCTGCGCCTTTGCAACTGCTGCCGGCGTGTTAAAAGCGCTTCTTCCACTTCAGAAAAGGCGCCAAGCACGGCTTTGGCATAATCCGTCAGCCCCTGGGCATAGCGGGCTTGGGCCGCCTTCTGTCCGGCTTTGAGTTTACCGGCGTCAAACAGCGGCTGAACAGCTCCCAGGGCCAGGTTCCAAAGCTCGCTTTTGGGATTGAAAAGATCGTTGAGCTGCTCACTGGAATATCCGAAACTGCCGGTCAGGGAAATACGGGGAAAACGGCTGGCCTTAGCCACGCCGACAAGGGCGTTTAGGGCTTTTAGTTGGGATTCGGCGGCCCTGATGTCCGGTCTGCGCAGCAGAAGGTCAGAAGGCAGACCCGGCGGCACCGGTGCCAGGTTATTAAAGTAATCTTCGGGCTGGTTGCGCGGCGGCCGGGTGCGGGGGTAGCGTCCCAAAAGCACGGACATTTTCTGCTGGAGAACTCCCAGGGTCTGGTACAAAGGAGGCAAGCCGGATTCGGCCTGGGCCAGCAGCCGGCGGGCCTGCCTGACATCCAGAACAGGCGTTAAGCCGTGAGTATAACGCGCTTCCACCAGTTCCGTGTTTTTTTCAAAATTTTCAATAGTTTTCTGTAAAAGTTGAATGCGCCGCTCCAGAGATTCCATCTGCAGGTACAGACTGATGGTTTCGGCAACAACCGTTTGGGCCACGGTACGGCGATTTTCCTGAGCGTAAAGCAGATTTGCACGCGCGGCCTCTTCAGCCCGGGCCAGCCGGCCCCACAGGTCCCATTCGAAGGTCGCCGGCAGTGACAGGGCATAGCTGTCGGCGGTTAGCCGGTAGCTGGTGCCGGTCAGGGAACTGGTGACGGTCTGGCTCTGTCGTTTACGCCGGGCTTCAAGGCCGAGTTCGGGGAAACGTTCAGCCCGGGTTTGAACGAACTGGGACCGGACTTCCAGAATCCGGGCGGCGGCTTTTTTGATATCCAAATTGTTTTTGAGTACTTCGTTCACGAGCAGGTCGATTTCCGTATCACCAAACACCTGCCACCAGCGGTCCTCCGGATAGGTCAGTTCAAGGGCTGCCTCCGGGGCATGCTGAAAAGTATCCGGAACCTTAACACTCGGATCGGGCCGCTGATAATCCGGCCCCAGCCGCATGCAGGCGCTGATTAGCAGGAACGCTGCAACAATAGTAAAAAGAGAGACTGTTGGGCGGGTCATGGTTGCTGCTCCTGTTGGTTCATCCCGCCCAGTCCTTTGAGGGAAAATTCGGTGATATGTTCCACCAGCCGGGCTTTAAAGGCCGGGTCGTATGTGCGGCCGGTCAGCCGGGAAACCGCCTCCCGGGAAAAGTTAAAATGAATCACCATGGCAATGATGCTTATGATGCCGAGCAGCAGGCGATCATCACCAATTGCTTCAGGCAAATGGGGACGTAATAGATTCCGCAGTTTCATGAAAAAGGGCTGCATAACATTCTCGGCCAGCAGATCCAACGCACCGGTGGGATTGGCCAGCTCCCGGTACATGAGCTGGGAATGGCAGCGCCGTTCTTCATCGGTTAATGGTCCTTCCAGAAAGGCATGGGCCAGGGCGCCGACCACATCATCGATAAAAGGTGATTCCTGGCCTTGGAGCGCTTCTTCGAAGCTGTGGCGGATGCGCCGGGCCCGGGGTACCCAGCGGGACCGGAAAACTTCAAGGTAAAGGTTCATTTTGCCGCCGAAATGGTAATTCACCGCCGCCAGGTTGCACTTCGCTGCTTTAGTGATTTCACGGACACCGACGGCGTGGAAGCCTTTCTCGGCAAAAAGAATTTCTGCCTTTTTAAGCAGTCTTAGACGCGTAGTATTATCTATGGGTTTTTCCGTCATCGGGCACCTCTACCAGCATTTTTCATGCAGATTTCAACAAAACGTTTGTATCAAACGATCGTTTGAATATCAAGAATTTTTTGCATTTTCCAATATAAAAACAAACAATAGGTTTATTCTTCAGATCTAAATCAAAAATTAAACATTGATTTTTCAGATTATTTCTTTAAAATAAACACCTCAAATCTTAAAGTATTTCAATTAGCCTGGATGTAACTAAAGATAAACGCCTCAACTGATAACTTGCGCGCAGCAATGTTGTGCGGGCGGTCAATAGCAATACGGTTGTAGCTTACTGGTTGATTGGTCGGGAAATCGTACAAGAAATTCAAGAAGGGGAGCAACGGGCCGGGTACGGTGAACGGATAATTGAGGATCTGTCCAGCAGGCTTACAAAACGCTTCGGAAGAGGCTTTTCTGTCCCTAACCTTAGAAATTTCAGGCAATTCTATGTGATGTTTCAGGATCGCAAGCCCGAAATTCACTACCCATCGGGTAGCGAATTGACACCAGACAAAAAACGCTACCCGGCGGGTAGTGAATTGGGTGCATTAGAAAAAACAAAGACACAGCAAGACCTAGCTTTCAAAGGCTTTCATCCGAACCTCAGTTGGTCTCATTACCGTGCATTGATGCGTGTGGATAAGAAGAAAGCACGTAATTTTTATGAAATAGAGACTGTTGCATGCGGCTGGAGCAAGCGTCAACTGGAAAGACAAATTCATTCGCTCTTCTACGAGCGTCTGCTTGTGAGTAAAGACAAGCAGGGAATACTCCTAAAAGCCAGGGCTGAGAAAAACGGCAGCCTTAAGCCTCTGGATGTATTGAAAGATCCGTATATACTCGAATTTCTGGACATGCCGGATTCGGCCAAGATACATGAATCTGATTTAGAGCAGGCCATTATTGATAAACTTCAGCATTTCCTCCTTGAACTCGGCAAGGGGTTTTCCTTTGTAGCCCGGCAAAAACGCATGCGATTTGGGGATGAAGATTTTTATGTGGATCTGGTCTTTTACAACTTTATCCTCAAGTGCTTCGTCCTGATAGATCTTAAAATCGGCAAACTGACCCATTAGGATATCGGCCAGATGGACGGTTATGTGCGCATGTATCAAGAGCATGGCAAGGTGGAAGGCGACAACCCGACCATCGGGTTGATTCTTTGCTCTGAAAAGAACGAGGCCGTCGCCCGATACTCCGTGCTCAACGACAGCAAACAGCTCTTTGCATCCAAATACATGCTCTATCTGCCTACCGAGGAAGAATTACAACGCGAATTGGAGCGGGAACGACGGTTGATTGAAGAGAGACAGCAATTTGGAGACGAAGATGACCAAGCTGGTGACTAGGTCAACCCCACCCAATCGTCGACTTGTTCAGTCAGTGTATGACTAAATGAGAATCGCGAATGGACACAGGTTTTAGCCACAGTTGGAAATGAGCTAATAAGAGTCAAGGGAAAAGGCAGCGTCAGGGCAAGAGTTGGGGCAAGAGTCGGGGCTGGAGTCAGATATTGAATACACCATACCAGAAAAACCGCAGAGCAGACTTCAGAAACATCGGCTAACATTAAAAGACCAAAAACTTGTGGATGGGATCCAAGCACCCAAAAAGTGACCAAGTCTATGAGTATTTTTTGATCAGTGAATGGGGAATAGTGAATAGCAAGCCGTAACCAGCAACCAGTAGCGAATAATGCGTAGCGAGTAACGAGGCCATGAGCAAATCAACAGTATCCATTGTACGCTATGAAAAACCGCGGGAATCGGTCAGACGGGCGGTTGACCTCTGTCGCGGACTGGATCATCTGCCGGCAGGTGCCAGGGTATTCATCAAACCTAACATCGTATTTTGGACCCGGGCGGTCAACTTTCCCAAGTGGGGCGTAATCACCACCACCCGCGTGGTTGAAGATATTGTCGTCCTTTTAAAGGAGCGCGGTATTGATGATATTACCATCGGAGAGGGAACCGTTCTGACGAACCCCAAGGATTATGAGACGCCGGTGTACGCCTTTAAAACCCTGGGATACGGAGAGTTAAAAAACCGCTACGGGGTCAAGGCCGTCAATGTTTTTGAGCGATCCTTTGAAAAGGTCGACCTGGGCGCAGGAGTGGAACTCAAGTTTAATACCGATATCCTGAATGCCGATTTTGTGGTTAACCTTCCGGTGCTGAAAACCCACGCCATGACCGTGGTCAGTCTGGGGATCAAGAATTTAAAAGGGACGACCGACATTGCTTCACGCAAGAAATGCCACAACACCGACCCTGAAAAGGATCTGCATTTCATGATCGCCAGACTGGCCGACCAGATGCCGCCGATGCTGACGCTGTTGGACGGTATCTACACCAATGAGCGTGGTCCCAATATCGATGGGCGCATGCGCCGGAGCAATCTTCTGGTGGCATCGGCGGATGTGCTTTCCGCCGACTTGGTAGGTGCCAGAGTCCTGGGCTACGAACCATCGGAAGTTCCCTATCTTGCGCATGCAGCCAAAAACCGGAGACGGGCGCTTGACCTTTCCGACATCGAGGTTGTCGGCGAGTCGATTGAGGCTGTGACTGCTTTTCACAACTACGACTTTCCATACAACCAGGCCAACACTCTGCCCCTGCCGCTGGAGAAGATGGGCATCAAGGGGCTTTCCTATCCCAAGTATGACCTCAGCCTGTGCACCTATTGTGCCGGCCTCACCGGGGTTGTTCTCGCGGCCGTTGCCATGGCCTGGAAGGGAGAGCCGTGGGACGATGTGGAGGTGCTCACCGGAAAGGTTATGACGCCGACACCCGGCCGCAAGAAGACCATTTTACTGGGCAAATGCATGTACCAGGCCAACAAAAAGCATCCGGAAATTCAACAGATGCTTACCGTTAAAGGATGTCCCCCCAAGTCCGGGGATGTTGTCAAGGTCCTCCATCAGGCCGGTATCATGGTTGATGCCAATATCTTCGAAAACATCGATCACATGCCGGGACTGTTCTTAGGCCGTTACGAAGGCAGACCCGAGTTTGAGGAAGCATTCTTTCGGGTGAACGTTGGCTAACTTTCAATTGAGGTATTATCTTAACCATGGTCAGAAACATACAGCAAAGGGTGACAAACAACATGGAAATTCATCTGATTTACATTACTGTAAGCAGCAAGGATGAGGCCCGCACCATCGGTCGAGAACTGGTGCTGTCAAAGCTGGCAGCCTGCGCCAACATCTTCGACAATATGAACTCCTTTTATTTTTGGGACGGGAAACTGCAGGACGACACTGAAGCGGTCCTGATCGCTAAAACCACTAAAGAGAGAGTGCCGCAACTGATAGACAAAGTAAAATCACTGCACAGTTACGAATGCCCCTGCATCGTCACTCTGCCGGTGGCCGACGGCAACCCGGCTTTTTTGGACTGGGTGGTTGCGGAAACTACTTGAGGGGTCGGGGAGTTTTCGCTGTAAGACCGCTCAATGGATAATCATATTTTAAACCGTGTGAACTCGTATATAAAGGTTCGTAAAGAAAGAACAGAAGCTTTTGCTATAATATTAATTGTTTTACTGAACGACCGCTGATCGCTTGCGATGGCAGCTTTTGGCAATACGTCTGTTCTTTCTAACGATCCTTAATACACTCAAACAGCACACGCTTTAAAATTTGATCATCCATTTCGCTCATTCACCAAGCATTATGGAAAAAACTTCCCGACTGCTGTAATAGTTTTCATTCATAAATGGCTATTTTTATATCCTTATAACGGGATTAATCTGCGGTGGAGAGAATTGAAAGTGATAGGGCCAATGAACTTTGACTGTCAACGATGCGGCAGATGCTGCAAAGAAATCGGGATTCCCTGGTCGGAATTAGATTACCGTCATGCTGCTGATTGTCTGAGAATGGACATCGATATTTTTCTTGAAAAATACGGTTTCATCGTCAATGGGCATTCCGGTGAAGTCGAGCACCCGGAACCGGGCGTTACCCCTTGCCCGTTCCTGAAATATAACCAAGATGGTGCCGTTTGCAAGATTTATCCGGCAAGACCCTGGATTTGCAAAGGCTACCCCGGTCCGGGAACTTCATGCAGGGCAGGGCGGAAGAGGTCTTAATTTGTCAATTGCAAAATAAGGGACTGCAACTTCTTACCGCACAAGAAGGCTTTGCGAAAGCAGCGTTGAAAACCTTAAACTTGATGATTACTTTGTCGTAAAGGTCGATATTTAGGCATGGTTAACATGAACACCAGCATAGAACAGATGGCCTGAGGGGACAGAGACGTGAAGAAAACATTTGTTTTTTCTATAATATATTTATGCCTGGCCGCTACCGCCGCCACAGGTCAGGATGCCATGGAGTTTTACAATCGCGGGCTTAAGAGCTCTCTGTCCTACAAAAAGATAGAGTGTTTTACCAAAGCGCTCCAAATTGACCCTAACCTGGCGGAAGCATATGCGGAACGCGCAATCCACTATTATTTCCAGGAACATTTCGATCGTGCCATCGAGGACTACTCCAGAGTTATTGAACTGAAGCCTTACCATGCCGATGCGTATCGGATGCGGGGCATGGCTTACCTTAAAAAGGCGCACGGCGAGGGTATGATGGCGGAAATCAACCGCCTGGTGCATCGACACCGCCAACCGGGGGTACCGGAAAACAGGAATTTGCTGGTAAAAGCGATCGACAATTTCAGCCGCGCCATTAAAATGGATCCACAGATGGCCACTGCTTACAGTTATCGGGCAGAAGCATATCGTCTCCACGGCAATATTGATGAAGCCGTCCTCGACGTCACCAGGGCGCTTGAGTTGCAGGGAGATCAAAATAGCACCGCCCATGCCTATGATGTCCTGGCTCTAATCTACCGCCAGTTAGGGCAAAATGAATTATACGAGGCTGCTTATAGCAGATCTGTCGAGCTGGATCCCTATTCTCCGGATTATCCGCCACTAAATGTCCCTCTTATTTTAAAAAGTTATATCCCCGGTACCGAAAGCCTTAAAATCGTCAGGCTGTTTGGACTTATCGGTATTATCGTGATCAGTTTTGCATTAATATTCAAGCTGGGTCTGCGGGCTCCCAAGAAAAAAGATTAGCCTGTTGGAAACTTCATAATCCTTGACTTGGACAAAATAGAATATATTATACCTCAATTGATCGCAAACAAAATGCGGAGGTACTAATGCCGATTTACGAATATCGATGTAAAGCCTGTTGTCACTGCTTTGAAGCGCTCCTGTTGTCTGCCGGTGACCCGTCTCCACAATGTCCCGAATGCCGATGTGCAGATGTGGAAAAACTCATGTCTGCCGCCTGCATAAGATCCCAAGGAATACCTACCGGATCGGGTGGTTTTAAAGAGCCGCCCTGTAGGCCTTCGGGCTGATCGGTTTGATGGAATCCCCCAGTTTGGGGGAATTGAACCCTTACTGCAAATTCCATTTCGTCCTGCAAAACCTGGTCCTTTGGGCTAGATCCGAGATATCTGGCTCTGCCTTAGAGTTTTGTGTCTAAAATCACAAATTCCAAGCACTAAATTACAAATAAATCACAAATTCCAATATTCAATGACCAAAACCATCCAGGACGAGACCTTGTTTGGATTTTCGAATTTCGGTCATTGTTATTTGTTTGATATTTGGTATTTGATATTTGATATTTAATTTACTACTCTCCTTATTATGAGCTCTTGGCAAGACATAGACGATCAGGTGCCGGGGGGGATCTATCTTTGCCAGGTCAATGAAAATGTTTCCTGCGGCGCCTGCTGCGGACTTTACAACCTGGCCGACTCCTCCAGAGAAACCCTGAACCGCATACTGGCCCGCCGCACGATGTTGTTTAAAACAGTTCCCCGTGATGCTGACGCGATTGAAGCCTTTGGCCGTCAGATGGAGGCCGAAGTCAATGGGAATCAACCGTTTCCTGAATTCCACCATTGCCCTTACCTGGGCCTTGTCGGTGCCGAGCAAAGCCGTGTTGGCTGCCTGCTCCACCCGCTGGCGGATGGAAACAACGGCGCCGACTTTCGGGGCCTGAGCTTTTACGGCGGCCTGGCCTGCCAGGCATATTTTTGCCCTTCCTGCAGCCGGAGTCCTAAGCTGCTCAAGGACCTGATCCGCCGTGCCGCTACCGACTGGTATCATTACGGTCTTATTATTACAGAGGTCGATTTGCTGTGTGCGCTATATGACCGGCTGAGGAGCGATGGTGCTGCCGGAGGGCCGGCTCTTAACGGAGGGGAGAAGTGTCTGGAGGCCGGGCGCAATCTGTTGGAGCTGAAAATCACTTGGCCGTTTCAGAAAAACCCCGTTACTGATCGGGTCAATTATTTTTTCAAAGACAACCTTTACGCCAAACCTGCCGTCCATTATGCCGATGCCGCTGTATCCGGATCCCGGCACGAAGAAATTTTTAAAAATCTTGTGACCACGTTTGACACCGCCGACCAGTTGCAACAGGCCGAAACCATGATTGACAATCTCATTGACGAAATAGCTTTCAGCACTATTTAAAGATAACGCTTTATACCCAGGGCATTCAACATTTTTTATTATTATGCTATAATAACAATATGCTTGTTAATAAACGAAAAATATCCCACGGTTTCCTCGGAACCCTATTGGCAGTTGCTTGTCTTTATCTCTTTTCCTGCAGCATTGTGAAAACCACCTACAACGTCACGAAGGGGACGGTAAAAACAGCTTACAAAGTAACAAAATTCGCCGGGGAAACTGTGTATACCATCGGCAAATACACTTTCAAGGTAGTCATGGCGCCGTTGGTATGGCCCTTGACACGGGGAGATCTCGAATCCATTGACGATTTACCTCCTAAAGATGCGATTCAACAGGGGCGTGTCAAGATGGCTCCGTATGTAGTCAAGGGAAATCGATATGTGCCCATGAACGTTGAAGAGGCAAAAACCTATCGGCAAAAAGGTATCGCGTCTTGGTACGGGTATGAAACCTATCGACAAAAGGGCGGGCATATGACTGCAAACGGTGAAGCATTTGATCCCAACGGCCTGAATGCAGCTCACAAATACTTGCCCCTTCCGACCTTCGTGCGGGTGACGAATCTGGAAAACAACCGTAGAACCATCTTACGGGTCAATGATCGCGGGCCGTTTGTCGAAGGCCGAATCATCGACCTGAGTGCCGGTGCTGCCAAAAAGCTGGGTTTTTATAAAAAAGGAACCGTAAGAGTGCTGGTGGAAGCGGTCATCCTTGAAGGGTGACACCCTAAAATCGCGTTGGGGAAGATAGGTCTCGGCCGGATTCAGAGTAAAGGTGCATGATATGGCTGAAGTTCAGCAGGTTCATAAGAGTATGTTAGAGGCAATCGGCACGATACAGGATTTTATTAAAGAGGTTACCGGGCAGGAGGCTACGCAAGATGAAATTGCCCAAGCCTTGACCCGTTATTTTGTCCTGAATGAGATAAAGGACTTTATTGAGCATCAACGTTCACAAGGAGAAAAACTATAACTATGAAAGCATTTCAGGATTACTACCCCGATGCTTTGAGTCACTGCTACGGCTGCGGGCACTTAAATGAGCACGGCCTGCACATCAAAAGTTACTGGGACGGCGAAGAGAGCGTCTGCGTTTTTCAGCCCAGGCCTTATCATACTGCCACTCCGGGTTTTGTTTACGGCGGATTGATTGCGGCACTTGTAGATTGCCACGGAACCGGCACAGCCGCGGCGGCGGCATATCGAGCCGCAGGCAGGGAGATGGATACGCAGCCGTTTTTTCGCTTTGTGACGGCATCTTTGCATGTCGATTACCTACGGCCAACCCCCATTGACGGCACGCTGGAACTGCGGGGACGCGTAAAGGAAATCAAGGATCGTAAAGTAGTGGTTGCTATTGAGCTGTCGACTCGGGGAGCGGTATGTGTCCGCGGTGAAGTTGTAGCCGTGCAGATACCACCGGACATGATGCCGCAAGAGCAGTAAAGAATCTTGGCCCAGATGACCAAGCTTTGGCTTGCCCCTCGAAGAGGTTAATATTACAGCGCATTAAGTGACTAAAGTGAACTAAAGTTACAAGTGACTAAAGTTATGGTGTCGCTTCGCTCCGCTGGTTTTATATAATTGACAAAATTCCTTAACTTTAGCTCACTTTAGTTCAATTCAAACTTTAGGCACTTTTACGGTTTTCGGCGGAGCTGGGTATCTCTGACCCCCGCAAGGCGGGGCAGGCTTGGCCCAGATGACCAGGTTTCCAGGACTAAATATAAAGATATGAGGTCCGGAGCTATAAGTAGTCATCCAGAATTTTTTCAAGGCGATCAAGGTATCCGCCGTAGAAATGGTCGGCGCCCTCGATAATTTCAAAGCGGGCCTCGGGATTCCAGGAGGGAAGCAGCGTTTTTATCTGCTCGGCGGGCGCAATCTGATCCCGGCTGCCGGTTACAACCAGCTTTAGACGGTCGATGGCGGCAATTTTCGTAAAGTCCATAAACCCAACCGGCGGGGATACCAGGATCATGCGCTCCACAGGCGTATCCTGCTGCACGGCGTGGGCATTGACCCATGCGCCGAAAGAATATCCGGCCAGGTCGATCTGCTTTGTTCCGGTTTCACTCAGAAAGGAGAGTGCCGCCAGAACGTCCTGCTGTTCGCCGACACCGTTATCGTAAAGCCCTTGACTGTTGCCGACTCCTCTGAAATTGAACCTTAAAGTGGTATACCCTTTTTTCCAATAGGCATGCACAATCGACTCAACCCCGGCTGCATACATATTCCCGCCGTAAAGCGGATGGGGATGACTGATAACGGCTCCCTTGTCCGTGGTTCGCCGGTCAAGGAGCCCTTCGATTTGAAGATTATCCGATTGGATAAGTATTTTTTCAGCCATAATTCTATTTGTTTTGCGAATTCATCAATTCCAACTTGCCCATGAGTATTTTGAATTCGGATTCCGGGATTTGATTCCAAGGACTGGTGGGAACAAATTGAAGTGTAGATTTAATATCGGGAGCGAAGACTTTACCGGAGGTAATATTAGGCGCTGTCAACCGGTATTTGAATTCGCTGCCAAAATCCAGAATCAGATCCAGGTCATCATTTTCTTCTAAAAGTTCCACCATCAGCGCATTGCGCACCAGGCCGCTGCCTTTTAGATGCTGTTTACCGCCTTTGCCGGTGTAGACCGTGATGACGGTTTTCTCCAGGGCTACGGCGGTATTGTCCTCAGCTATCAAAAAGGCCTGTTCTGCCAGATACAATGCGTTTTCAAAGGGGATCCAGTTGCTCATGATTCTATTCCTTTAATGGTTTAACAGGGATTGACTTACATCTAGAACGTTCAAAGGTCAAGTCTTGTCGTATCCCGAACATTGAGCCGTATTTTCCTGCGTTTTGATCTTATCTTCCAACGCTTTTATGACTGATTTGCCCGCCTTTGGCAGGGCGGAGACGGCCTTCTTGTGGCAATTTGTTTTTCCACAGCTCACGGACCGATACCAATCCTATTCCTTATGCGCATGCAACCGCCATGACTCAGGAGGCAGGAAGGTGATCTTCAGCCCGAACGGTAAGGCGATTTTCTCCAGTGTGGCCAGGGTCGGGTTGCCCGAACCGTTCTCGAACCCGGAAAGTATGCGAGGTGAGATGTCGGCAACTTTTTGGGCATATTCCTTTTGATTCATGCCCAGGATTTTGCGCATCCGACGAGTCGCTTCCCGAATACCTATATCGCCTCGGGCAAGGTCGCAATAAAGCTCTTCTTTCATCCGGGCCATTTCTTCGGCAGGGGGTCGTTTCATCGAGTTCTCCTATGTCCACGTTTTTGGCTGAGTCTCGTCAAGACCTGCGGCGACTTCTGCAATCCAGCCCGTAAGTCTTTGAATGATGACATCATCGACATGGCAATCATGCATGGTCTCGGGCAGTCGTTTGACATCTTCACCCAGGTCGGCAAGCCAAGTCCTGGTCTCAATAGGGTTCACGGAGTTCTTGAGCTTTTCACAAATAACCGCCCATTCAGGCTGGTTTCCTGGCTGTTCATCTTCCCATCGGCTGACACGGCCGATACCCTCAGGATCCAGGAACATGGGGGCAAAGTCAAAAAGAGGTGACAGTCTGACTTGACCGTTTGTTCTCAGGACGGCCGTATTACGCCCGTGGTTGTCCGTATTACGCAGGGCCAAATTCAGGATGTCGCGGCGTATATACTCTCGCATTTCCTGGACGGGATCGACGACGATTTTCGCCAGAGCACGGCAATAGATATCGTGACGAACCACCGCGCCGAATTCCGCTATATTCGCCACGGCATACAGGCTGTGCATGCCCACTCGTTCAACACGACCACCTGCGACGTTACGATCAAAACGCGGCACAAACAGCACATCGCCTTCATAAACCAGGGGCTCTCCCGTACGAATGCCAAACTTTCTGGCAACTTCCAGGTAGGGTGCTTCATTACGCAAGACCTGTTGATTACGTTCGTCTGTGCGACGGCCACGTGGGAATTTAACCAGCCAGAACTTTTTGATCTTTTCGTCTGGGAGCGCTCCCTCGGCATGAAACATCCCGGCATGATCCTCTGCGAGCAGATATTTCGGCGCTTCACCCTGCACGCTGGAAGCTCCTGCCACATGAGCGCCGCGTTCTTCGGCGTAGTCTAGAAAACGTTCCCGCTGCTCAAGAATGTCCCCGCGGGGAAACCCGATTTTAAAATGGTCAGGGGGGGGAGTAAGAACGGCCTCAGCAATCCGCAGATTGCCCGGCGGGGCCCCGGCTCCCTTGGTGAGCAGGTGCCAATCCATCTGCGGGCCTTCATTTTCAGCCTGCATTCGCCTGAGCCAGGCCCGCCGTCCGGCACCCCCCGGTAGCAGATCGACAAGGAATGGAGGCCATTGCTCAAAACGGAACAATTCAAAGCCGACGCTAAGCCCGGGTATAAGTTCTGCAGCCCTGTTGCCCAAATAAGTGACCGCATAATCAATATCGTATTGCAACCGACCGCCTCCGGCAACGCCTTTGTCGAGTGTCTGGGGATCGGGTTCGAAAACCGCGGCTGTTTTCCAACAGTTATCCAGAAATATTTGAACGTGACAATCCATGGTTCACTTTAGTAGTCTGAAACGGAGTTATTCAACAGAATTTATTCACTATAGTGGTTTATTTATTATATTCAATATAAAAAAATGTCAAGCTTAACCACTATAGTGAATTATTTCATGGATATTTTCACGAAATGATTCAAGCCGAATAATTTAACTGTTTCAGGAAATGTACGAGATATGTGATTTTCCTTTTTCCCCTTCTTATCTGGAAAGGTCAAGTCTTGTTGTAACCGGAATATTATGTAATTATTGTTTGGCGATATTTTTTATCTTGCCAATCCTCTTTAAATTAGATTATAATATTAGCAGGTTATATGCTATGTTGGAGCTAAATCTCCATTAGGTTATAGTTTGACAGGGTCAGGATATGCGTTATGCGATTATTACCAACCCTGCCTCCGGCAGGATGACCGTCGACCGGAAGCGCTCTGAGCTGGCTAAAGCCGCACAGATTCTGGATGCCCAAATACATGGGCTGGATACCGGCTCTGCTCGGGAGCTTGCTCAATGTGCTCAGGAGCTTGCCGCCCGCTACGACATACTTGTCGCCGCCGGGGGTGACGGGACCTTCTCCGACATTATCAATGCTATCGATCCGGCTCAGACACCGGTTGCTTACTTGCCTCTGGGTACCGGCAACGCCATGGGATACGCCCTTAAATACAAAGGCGGCCTGATCGATATTGCCAGGCGCATCAGAGACGGCCGGATCCACAATTACGACCTTATCAACTGTGATTATAAAAAGCGCGCTTTTACAGTATCAGTCGGTATCGAAGGTACGGTCATTAGGCTTCGAGACCGCTATGTCGCCCACGGCGCCGTTGGGTTAAAACCTTATCTTAGGGCCGTCTTGAGATCGTATTTAAAAGAATACAAACATGCCGCTGCCAGGATTACCATAGATGGCGAGATGTTCGAAGTGAAGAATCTGCTGAGCTTGATGATAGTCAAACACCCCTACTATGGTTATGGAATGAACGTTGTTCCAAGAGCCCGGTTTCATGACGGTCGCTTGCATATCTGCTGCCTCGATTCCGGACCGTTTAAATCTCTTATTGGCGGGATAACCGCGTTTACTATCGGCAATCGTATCGGGCGATATTTTACCGGTACCCGTCTGACAGTAAAGTTGGACCGGCCTTTGGCCCTGCAATATAACGGTAATTCAGGTTGGGAAGCAGACGCTTTTACTTTTAAGGTTCTTGCCGGTGCATTGAGGATCAAATGTTAGATAAGGAGATACCCGATTATGTCACAAGGAGCTGATTCTGTTAAAAGTATATTTTTTGCTTTGGGCGCCAACTCGGCCATAGCCATATCAAAGCTGGTTGCTGCTGCAATTACCGGCTCCGGCTCCATGATGGCTGAATCTGTTCATTCAATGGCGGATTGCGGCAACCAGCTGCTCTTGCTGCTGGGTATCAAGCACGCCAAACGCCCTCCGTCACCGGATTACCCGCTGGGTTTCGGCAAGGCCATTTACTTCTGGTCCTTTATCGTCGCGTTGATGCTGTTCAGTATGGGTGGTTTGTTTTCCATTTATGAAGGTATCCATAAATTGCGTCATCCTCAACCGCTGAGCTACCCCTATGTGGCCGTGGGCGTATTGCTGTTTTCTATAATCGCGGAAAGTGTCTCCATGTGGGGCTGCTTGCGGGAAGTCAACAAGGAACGGCGAGGCCGAAGTTTGATGCGATGGTTCCGGGAGACCCGCCAGAGCGAGCTGCTGGTTGTTTTCGGTGAAGATCTGGCGGCACTTTTGGGTTTGAGCTTCGCATTAATCGCAGTTGTCCTCACCATGATAACCGGCAACCCCTTATATGATGCCGGGGGCAGTATTGTTATCGGAGTTCTGCTGCTTGTCATTGCATTAATGATTGGAATCCAAGTGCAGGCCCTGTTGATCGGCCAGAGTGTCGAACCGGAACAGAGAACTCAAATGCTCGAATTTTTGAAAAAGCGCAAGGAAATCGATCAGATCTTCAGCCTGCTGACACTGCAATTGGGAAAGGACGTGATGGTGGCGATTAAGGCCAAAATGGCGGCCATGGACTCCGCCGAAGCCCTTGTAAAAGCAATCAACCGCTGTGAAGCAGATCTAAAACAGGCATTTCCTCAAGTATTATGGCTTTTTTTTGAACCCGATTTAGAGGATTAGTTCCCAACCCGGATAAACCGGAAAGAATAGCCACAAGGGCACTAATGTCAGTGATCAGTTATCAGTAATCAGTTTCTCCTTACTGATCACTTCTCACTGATGACTGTTTACTCGTGACTGTCTTGGTGTTTTGGTGGCGAAAATATTTTATTAGATAAATCCTTCGTAAATATGATGCGATTTTGATAGATTAGGTACTAAATCAATATTTTAAATACCAATGCCGAAAAATCTGCCACCTGAGTATTTTGAAGCCGAAAGGCGATATTATTGATAAAGTTTCGATTTCCTGTTTGACATTCGATTCATCATAATGCAACATTTCACAAAATTTTATGGATACTTTATTGCTAAAAGGAGAATCAATAAAAAAATGACAGATTGGGAACCAAAAATCATAGCCTTTTTGTGCAACTGGTGCAGTTATGGTGCCGCTGATCTTGCGGGCATCAACAGGATGGAATATGCGCCCAATATCCGGGTGATAAGAATCCCCTGCACCGGCAGAATAAGCCCCACGCTTGCTCTGGCCGCCATACGGGAGGGTGCTGACGGCGTCTGGGTATCCGGGTGACATCCCGGAGAATGTCATTACCTGGAAGGTAATTACTATTTTCGCCGGAAGTTTTTGTTGTTTCAAAACCTTATGGATTACATGGGTGTTGAGCGCAGCCGCCTTCATTTTTCCTGGATTTCTTCTTCCGAAGCGACCAAGTTCGTGGATGTGGTCAAAGAGGTCACAGCCGCCGTTAAAGCTTTAGGGCCCAATCAGAACTTTGTAAAAACCATGGCTAAGGTTGCCTGATATGTTAAGTTATATTAATAAGATAAGGGAAATATCAGAGCGGATTTTAAAAGAAGGGCTTGTCGATATGGTCATCGGTTTCCACCAGGGAACCGTACCCATGATGAATGAGCCCTGTATAATAAAACATGCTCGCGATGCAAATCGATTGGTTTGGGACAGCAATTGCGGAATTAACCTGGCGAATTATCTTACCAATCGAAAAGAAAAAATCGGTATGATAGCCAAAGGGTGTGATGCGCGCAATATTATTGTCCACATCACCGAAAACAAGATTACAAGGGACCAGCTTTATATTATCGGCGTTCCCTGTAAAGGGATGATTGACCGGCATAAAATTGCTTTACTATTTGAAAAAGAAATCACCAAAGTGGTTGAAAATGATGATGATATCATCGTAAAAGGTTCGGATGCCGAAAAAATATTTGCCAGGCATGATGTTATGCAACCCAACTGCGTTGTATGCATCCACCGTAACCCCGTGGTTTATGATGAGCTTGCAGCCGAGCCCGTTGAAGAGCAAAAAGATGTGGATCGATATGAAGATGTCCGCCGGATCGAAGCCATGGCTCCTGCCGAAAAATGGATTTTTTTTAACGACCTTCTAAAGCTCTGTATCCGTTGTTATGCCTGCCGAAATGTATGCCCCCTTTGCTTTTGTCCCACCTGTTTTGTGGATGATTCCAGCCCCCAGTGGCTTGGGAAAAGCCAGGACCCCGTCGATGTCCGCACCTTTCATTTCCTGCGGGCCTTTCACTGCGCCGGCAGATGCACGGACTGCGGGGCCTGTGAGCGAGCCTGTCCGGTGGGGATAAACATTCGATTATTAACCAAGAAGCTTGAAAAAGACTGCCTGGAAAAATTTGAATGGACGCCGGGGCTTTCCGTGGAGCAGCGCCGGCCCCTTGATACTTACAGACCCGATGATCCTGATGATTTTATAAGATAAAAGGCCAATGCAATGAAAGCTGTCAAAATCGATAAAAAAGACTGGGCCCCGGGGCTGGATAAATTGTTTGCAAATTACCGCTTATTCGGACCGCTAAAGGGCGATCAGTTTCATAATTTTAAAGCGCTCAACAAGGGTGAACTTCCGGATTTTAATTTCTTAAATACACCTTTATCTCCGAAATCGATTATCTATCCCCAGTCCGAGCTGATGTTTAAATACACTCTGGATGAGAAGCAAAAAGATCACCATATCATGCAAGAGATAGACAAGGATTATTCGCCCCGGGCCGTTATCGGGATAAGACCGTGCGATGCAGCCTCTTTTTTGCTTGTGAGAAAAAACTTTGATACACCCGAATATAAAGATCCATATTGGATACGACCTTATGAAGCAACCACCTTTGTCGGACTGGCCTGCAGTGACCCCTGCAGCACCTGCTTTTGCACCACGGCAGGTTGCGGTCCTTTTCATGAAGACGGCCTTGATGTACTTTTGGTAGACGCCGGGGATCATTTTTTGGCCAGAGCCGTCACTTCCAAGGGAGAAGACTTTTTAAAAGCCGCCGGCTGGGACGTCGAAGATGACATCCGGCAAATTGCCGACCTGAAGAAGACAGCGGAATCAAAAATCAGTTCGGTGGCAGCCACCGACAAATTAAAGAGTAAAATAACCACCGAACTTTATGAAGGGCCGTTTTGGGAAGAGGTCGCTTTTGCCTGTATTAACTGTGGAATCTGTACCTACGTTTGCCCCACATGCTGGTGTTTTGATATTCAGGATGAAACTTACAGGGATTCCGGAGTTCGAATGCGGAACTGGGACAGCTGTATGTATCCGCTGTTTACATTACACGCCTCCAGGCATAATCCCAGAGGCACCAAACTTCACAGAGTCAGACAGCGGTTTATGCATAAACTGAAGTATTATGTGGACAGGTATGATACCGGGATTCAATGTGTCGGATGCGGCCGCTGCATTCGCTCATGTCCGGTGAATATCGATATCCGCAAGGTATGTGCATTGATGAACGATTACGAGCCTGCTCCGGCCGCAGAATAAATGTTAGTTCCTTTGTTATGGAATTTGTGTATTTTGAAACAAAACTTTTTTATTGCCACTAAGGCACAAAGGCACGAAAAAAAATAATAAACTCAAGTTTCGCACCCTGATTTAAATCAAAATCCTTAGCGCCCAAGGGTTGGATGGTATTTTTTAAAAGGCAAAATATAAACAGAGCGTTTTCGCTTTGTTGACGGCGCCTGGACATCAAATATCATTTTATCATACTGAATAGAATACAAAACTTCGACAAACGCTGCCGTTGCGCCTGGCCTGGTTGGATTGTGAGAACATAACTTTTTGCGCAGCTGTCGAGATATTTTACCTTTTAAAAAACACCATCCAACCTTTACGAGTAGAGCGCATCGTAAAAGTATGGGGTGCGAAACTTGAGTAATAAATATATTCTTTGTGTCTTTGTGCCTTGGTGGCAAATATTTTCGGTTCTGGCCTGTCCCGCCTTCAGGGCTTGTCCAGGCTAAGGAGTTGAAGAGTGGAAAATCCATATTTACCGTTTCCGGTTCGCATTGACGCAATAATAACTGAAACCGAAGACAAAAATCTGAAAACCTTCAAGCTGGCATTTTTAAATCCTGCAGATGAAGAAAAATTCGCTTATAAGTCAGGACAGTTTGCCGAACTTTCCTTAACCGGCCGGGGTGAAATACCCATCGGCATCGCTTCATCCCCCACGGAAAAAGGGTTTCTCATGTTCACCGTCAACAAAGCCGGAGTTGTGACAACCTGTCTGCATGCCATGAAAACCGGCGACATCATGGGTGTTCGTGGCCCCCTGGGCAACTGGTATCCCTGGGAGACCATGGAAGCAAAGAATGTGGTTATAATCGGAGGTGGTTTTGCTTTTACTACCCTGCGTTCATCCATCGTGTATATGCTGGACCCGACCAATCGATCCAGGTTTAAAGACATCCACGTGATATACGGCGCCCGGACGCCCGGTATGCTGCTCTATAAAGAGGAACTGGCTGCATGGGAAGCCCGTGATGATATTAATGTGCATATTACGGTGGATGCCACGGATGATCCGAACTGGAAATATAACATCGGGTTTGTGCCTACGATTACAGAACAGAAAGCGCCTAACGCTGACAAAGATACTTACGCGATCATCTGCGGGCCTCCCATCATGATAAAGTTTACCCAGCCGGTGCTGGACAAGCTTGGTTACAGCCATGATCAGATCATCATGTCTCTTGAAAACCGTATGAAATGCGGTATCGGCATGTGTGGACGATGTAATATCGGTCAAGAATTCGTATGCAAAGACGGCCCGGTGTTTACGCTTTCCCAGCTTAATGCAACCCCTAAAGAATACTAAGTAGTGTCTATCCATAAATGGCCCTTTTTGCCCTGCTCGGCGTTCTCCGCGGGATTGCGCCTTCGGCTTGAAAAGAGGCCGGCCTGCGGCGTACAGGCGTACGCCTCCATGTCCCGCGTGCGGGGAGCGAAAACCCTTGCTTGTCCCGCCATAGCCCTTTTTCGGGCGACGGCGGATGCGGCCTTACGTCTTCGCCAAGGCTTCGCCGCACGCGTGATCAGGACAAAAATTGCTCATTTCTGAATTAGACACCCATCGGGTTCATTTTGGATTCGTGGATGGAAACTAGTTATGACCAAAAAGCTTAAAAAAATGGATCATCTCCAAAAGAGTTGGAGTGATCCTAAGGATTCAAGGGTTCAAGGATTC
>JACNIG010000312.1 GCA_014383215.1 Candidatus Desulfatibia vada
AACCGAGAAAACAAACTTCAGCCTGTAGCCATGGGAGGCCCTGGTCTACTCGACTTATGTCCTTTCCCGCGGCCGAATGAGCTAAAACTGGCCAACCACCATAATGAGGTTCGGTATCCCCGGTAGCGTTTTCCAATGAGGCAAGTTATATCTCAGGTTTTTGACATGTAATAGAATTCGAGATATTCTCAATATACCAAAACATATGTCAGATCTGAGATACGGCCATCCTAAGTTTACCCAATTTCCTCGACCGAAGATACCACGGGTTTTTGAACTTGATGATATGTTTGGTTTCTGGCAAGAAACCCAAGCCTTGACGATTTGTGAGATGCCCCATATCCGGTTATTGATACATCGTAATAGTGAACGCTCGTTCAGCTATATTAGAACGATACACTAAGATGTTACATCAACCCAGAAACGTGGGAGACGAATATACGGGTAAGACTGATACTAAATGAGAAGCTTGTTGATAAAAATTGTTTCAAGGAGATAACTATGAAGAAAGTCCTATTGGTATCTTCAATATTATTTTGTTTGTTTTGTGTTATTGTTCCCAAGGCTTTTTCTGAAACTATTTTCACTTATCAGGGTAAGGAGAGCGCAACCGATACTCGAAAGGAATATAATATAGCATTGTTAAGGTTAGCACTTGAAAAAACAATAGCAAAATATGGACCGTTCAAACTTGTACCGAGCCCTAAGATGAATGCTGCGCGTTCACTAAAGACTGTTAAAGCAGGTGGGTTAAGAAATTTTTTTGTTAAATTCTCTGTCACTGACAAACGAATAGCAGAAATGGGCTATGTTCCGTTTCCCGTAGATAGAGGAATTGTTGGCTATCGTGTCTTTTTTGTTTCTCCCACAGCTATAGATAGACTCGAAAGAGTTAAAACCCTTGACCAACTAAAGGAATTTACAATTGGTCAAGGGATGGGATGGGTAGATACTGAAATCCTAAAATATAATGGTTTTGAGGTTATAACAGGAAGCAGTTATGAAGGTCTGTTTGAAATGGTAGCAACCGGTAGATTTGATCTTTTTGCCAGAGGCGCAAATGAGCTGCTTAAAGAATTTGGATCTCACAAGAAGATAAAAGATCTGATGTATGATAAATCCATTGCCCTTTATTACCCACTTCCAAGATTCTTCTTTACTGCCAAATCAAACACAAGAGCGATCAAAAGGATAGAAGAAGGCTTGATAGCTGCTTACCAAGATGGTTCTATCGAAAAGGTATGGAAAAAACAGTATGGACCAAGCCTTGAATTTGTTAATTTGAAAAGAAGAAAGATCTTTAGAATCGATAATCCATTTCTAAAGACAATTGATCATTCTTTTTATGAACACTACATTTACAGTCCTTAAGAAATCAACAGTTGACCAGAAGGTAATGCAGGAAAGATATGGATTTTGTAATACTCGAACCTTGGATCGATGATGAAACTATTGCAGCATGTGCAGTTACGGAAGCGTTTTCATCCAGTGAAGTTTTTAGAAGCCATAAAGACAAAGTCCTCTTCTTGATTCTACTTTGGCAACTCAAAAATAACCTCACGGAGTGCTATTTTTCATTTTGCAAAGAGCGTTTTTACAATTCAGCGTGATTATCGCTGGACGACAAGGCCAGCACTAGGTCATGGGATGGTTATGCTCATATGCCCACAACCCAACTTTATCCAATCAGACTTTTTTCTGGACCATCAATGAACGATCAATCAGAAAAAAAAACATTTAGTACGAAAAAGAATTTTTTGATTTTCGGGAGTATTCTCTGCTTGAGTTCTATTCTATTCATTTTGTTCTACCATAATGTAAGCATTAAACAGCAGCAGCAGAAATTTCATTATCATGGCCAAAGTGTGGCAAATTCTTTATGGGATTTCAACAGAGTAGGAGCCACAGAGTATCTCACAGTCGTTTGCCGTTTAAGTAACCACAGCAATCTTGTTATTTGGGAAATCACAGGTAAGAAATTTGTAAGTATTCAAAATCGTATCGACAGTAATATATTTACAAGACTCATCAAGCCCATCAGACTGGAGACAGACATTGTTTTTCATGGTAAGATTATTGGCAAAATGACTGCTGCCTGGCATAGCAAAACAGTGACGGTTGCAGCTTTGACCCTGATAATCACTGTTCTTATAGGTCTTTCACTGTGGTTTTTTCTCCATACTATTGCCAATAAACGCAATTTGGAAGTACGGGTTTCAGCGCGAACCGAAGAGTTACACAACAAATTAACAGAACTGCAGCTGGCAGAAAAGGCGCTACGGGAGAGTGAAGAAAAATATCGTTCCCTTGTCGAGTCTACCAGTGACTGGATATGGGAAATGGATAAAAGAGGTATCTACACATACAGTAGCCCTAAAGTCGTAGATCTGTTAGGATACAAACCAGAGGAAATTATAGGAAAGACGCCATTCGACCTTATGCCTTCTGAAGAGACAAAACGGGTTTCCGACATTTTTTATAAATTTCTTTCAACGCAGAAGCCGTTTGATTCTATTGAAAATGCTAACCTTCACAAAAACGGCAGTATAGTCGTTATGGAAACCAGTGGAATTCCAACCTTCAATGCTGATGGAGAGTTTTCAGGTTATAGAGGAATTGATCGTGACATCACTGAGCGCAAGCAGGCAGAGGAGGCACTCCGCAAAGCTCATGACGAGTTGGAAACTCGGGTGGAGGAACGTACGGCAGAACTATCGATCGCTAAGGAGCAAGCCGAGGTGGCTAATCTTGCCAAAAGCGAGTTTTTGGCCAACATGAGCCATGAAATACGCACCCCCATGAATGCCGTCCTCGGTTTTTTGGAACTGGTGTTGGAAGCCCCATCACTTACGGAACTTCATCGCAAACATCTTGCGACCGCACAAATCTCCGCTAACAGTCTTTTGGGCTTGATAAACGATATCCTTGATATCAGTAAGCTGGAAAGCGGTAAATTGAGCATCGAACACCGTCCTTTCAATCTTTCCCGATTGATGGAGGATGTTCTTGGGACAATGGATGTTACGGCCCGGGAAAAGGGACTGGATCTACAGCTTGATGTCCAACCGTCTTTATCGGGATTATTTATGGGCGACCCTTTGAGGCTCAAACAGATCATAATCAATCTGGTGGGCAACGCTGTCAAGTTCACCGAAAAAGGCCGTGTACTCATGCGGATAATGCCGGCTGAGGAGGAAGATCAGCTTCATTTCATAATTGAGGATACGGGGGTCGGAATACCGGCTGACCGGATAAGCCAGATCTTCGAACCGTTTACCCAGGCAGATACGTCTACCACGCGCCGATTTGGTGGCACCGGGCTTGGCACGACCATCTCCCGGGAGTTGGTAGCACTCATGGGGGGCCGGATCTGGGCCGAGAGCGAAGAGGGTAAAGGAAGCGCATTTCATTTTACCGTAACCATGCTTCCGACTGATCAAGTTCCGGAAGAAGCTGATCTATCTATCGTTTCAAGCAAAGCGGTCTTGCCGGGTTTTCGGCATGGTTTCAGGATATTGCTCGCTGAAGATATTCAAGAGAATGTCGATCTGGCCAAAATTCGCCTAAAGCAGCAAGATCACGAGGTTACGGTGGCCTGGAATGGCCTTGAAGCGGTTGAAGCCTTTAAGCGAGGGGGCATCGATCTCATTTTGATGGACATCCAAATGCCGGAGATGAGTGGGATGGAGGCCACGGAGCGTATTCGTACGCTTGAGGCCGACACCGGAGGACATGTGCCGATCGTCGCTATGACAGCCGGTGTGATGAGGGAGGAGACTGAGAAATATTTGGAAATGGGAATGGATGCCATTGTAGCCAAGCCTGTCGATTTTGCTATTCTTTTCAGGACAATAGAAGCCGTGGTCCCGGAAGGCGTGGGCGAGGCGGTTTTGGAAGATGCAGTGGATGTCTGCGCCACGTCCGGATTAGAATTGCCGCCTCTTGATGGTGTTGACATCAAAAAAGGGATCCGGACTTGGCATAATCCGGAGGCGTATGCAAAGGCATTGCTGAGATTTTCAAACGATTACGCTAACACTGCTGCTGATTTAACGCTCCTTATTGATGAAGGGGATATAGACAGCGCTTACCGTATTGCCCATACGCTCAAGGGGGTGGCAGGGAACCTATCGGTAACGGAAGTGGCCGATGCCGCCATTCACATTGATGCCGCACTCAGAGAGAAACGTATTGATGATGTGAAGGAGCAGATTTCCACACTTGCTGCGGCACTTGATACGGCGATTGTTTCCATCGGACGACTGGAAATGGTGCAAGATGATGAAGAGATGCCGAAGAAAGAAATGGACGTAGCACACTTAAAAGAACTGTTCGTTAAGATGATGGCTGCTTTCGATGAGTATAGTCCAAACGCCCTTGAACCGTTTCTGCCTGAATTGAAGGCATATCTATCACAAGATCAGCTAAGCCCCATTGTGAATCATATGGAACGGTTTGACTTTGATGGGGCCAAACAAGAAATGGTTAAAATCGCAAAGATGCTAAAAGTAGAGTTGGATAAATAAGGCTCAATACCGATTTTCGCAGAGCTATAACCGTCACAGAAATATAAGATTCTGTATGCCACCATACACCTGAAACTGAGCCTCAATTGGCGTGGAAATGCAAAAACGCTGTTTGAATCCTTCTGTTTTATTCAACTTCACCCGATGCTGGCTTACCTATATTTATGTTCTTAGTTTGGTTATGTTGTGAGTATTTAGATCCCTCCA
>JACNIG010000205.1 GCA_014383215.1 Candidatus Desulfatibia vada
AATCCTGAAAAAGAGAATAATTTTGACTAAAATTTAGGGGTTGTGCAAAGCTCTCATGTTTTTCTTTTGCCGGGATACCTGTCCCGCTTAACAAGCGGGGTCAGCGGAAAGAAAAATATCTCTGCGATCTCTGTGAACTCTGCGAGAGATATAAACAAACTGCGAGCTCTGCGAGAGATAACCCGTACGCAGCGCTATAATCACTAATCAAGATGTGACCCCAATTCTTGGAGCGAAGAGGATCAATCTTATGTGGTAGAGGGTCCCGAGCTTCCTGGATGCATGGCTGATGGAAAAACTTATGAAGAAGCCATAAAGAATGCTCAAATTGTTATTTCTGAATGGATTGATACTGCTCAAAGTGTGGGTAGGGAAATACCAAGGCCAAGGGGCAGATTAGCCTATGCCTAATAAGGCTAAACATGAGTCAAGAGCCGACTTGACCCCTTTACCCCTTTATACAGCATAAAGGACATGCTTTATTGTCCCCTTATTACGTCGGAGAATAGGAAATGACTACAGCTTTGGAAATGAAACCTGAAGAATGGCGAAAATTTAAACCCGGAAAAAAAATCGCCACTAGTGTTGCTCAGACTAAATATCTAGAAGAGCGCCGAGCAAAAGGGATAGAGTTGGCCAAAAAAGCATCTTTTTTATTGCGGCAACAATATGGGGCAAAAAGAGTGGTGGTATTTGGATCACTGGCGAGGTCAAAGACTTTTGGCCCATGGTCGGATATTGATCTTGCTGCTTGGGGTATAGAGCCGGATAAATTTTTTTCGGCCGTGGCCGCTGTGACCGGCCTGAGCCCGGATTTTAAGATTGATTTGGTAGAGCCGGATTCCTGTAGTGAGGCAATGAGGGATTCCATCCAAAAGCATGGGATAGAAATATGAACGAGGGCCTAAAACATCTGGCTATGCGTATCCGAAATGAACTATCTGAAATCGAACACACTCTCAAGCGGGCCACGGAAGGGATGAAACGCGCTAAACAGACTGGGGATGCTTACTATTTAGACGGTGTTGCACTCAATCTTCATAGTTTTTATTCAGGAATTGAAAGGATTTTCGAGCTTATTGCCGCCAATGTCGATTGTATGTTTCCAGAAGGAGAAAACTGGCACCAGGCACTATTAAAGCAAATGGCAGAGGAGATGAGCGATGTCCGTCCTGCAGTTATCTCTGATTTTGTTAGGCTGGCTTTCGATGAATATCGGGGATTTCGTCATATTGTGCGAAATGTATACACCTATAAATTTGATTCGGCCAGAATAGAAAAATTGACGGAGAGAGCTGGGCCTTTATTCGCTCAGCTTCGGGCAGAACTCCTGGCCTTTGCTGATTTTCTGGAAGCCAACGAGGGAGATGAGGTTTGAACGAACTCAACGTTTCGGTAACCTACAAGAAGCCAACACATCAGGAAAAGATTTCCTCTGGCAAAGCTGTCCAATTGGCGTAAATGACCTTTTATTTAAAGAAGACATGGCAGAGATAAACTTACAAAACAACCAGCGTCCCTCTCGAGTCAACATGTGATCAAAAGGAAGAACAAGTGATCTGGCAATTTTTCTTAAAATGCTCTTTTTGGGGTCAAAAAGCGGGTTTTAAGGGCTAAAATGAGGCCTTTTTTAAGTGTTTCTGTAGTCAATTCAAAAGCTTCCTGAGGTCCGACCCCAGACTGTCCCAGTTGACCAACTATCTGAAAGCAACAGGCATCGAAGTTGGCCTCCTAATCAACTTTGCCGAAGCGTCCAAGTCAAACTCCGAGTATTTACTCCCGGCCCTGGCTGGATTGCAGCGCAGGTGTGATTCGAAAGCTCGAAGCTCACCTGCCATCCGATATACAATCCGTGAAATCCGCCTGCCCCGTTAAATTCCGCAGGACCATTTAACTTGGGGTGAAATCCGCGCCAAAAATTGAGAAAGAAAGCAAAACCTTTTACAACAGCAATTTTGACGGCAAAATGAGCGCTTTAAGGCCGAAAAACAGCCTAAAATGGTGTGTTTATCATGAAAATTCAATATGATGGATTGGTCTGCCCTTTAATGGGCGACCCCAATGCGACCCTTATGCGCCGTTCTCCACGTGGAGTCTCAACTTATAAACTTATGTATGTCCCCCATTTCCGCCGGGATCTGTGCGGGGGGTGCGAGGTGACTCGCATTCCTACCGCGACCCATTTTCATGAAACGATTTTATTTTGCTTGACATATTTTCTATACCGTGTTCAATTTATGAACAGCTTCACAATAAACATTTGTTTCTTCATAAAAATACCCCAAAATATGGCCTCTTAAAAAGTGGCTTTTTTTTGTAACCCACCAGGCGGAGCCATGTAACTCGTTCCAATATCTTTTTAAAAAGTCTGCTGAAGGCGGGACGGGAGTTATATAAAATCGCAGCACGATTTTATTATTCATAATGCCTTTTAGAAAACTAAAAGAAAGATGGGCTGTAGAGCGCAAGTCCAGAAAAGTCCGCTCAATGACAATTAAGCGTTTGGTTCTGGAAAAAGGAAAATTGGTTTTTGAGAAGTTTGGTATCAGGAAAGTGATACTTTTCGGATCTGTGGCCGACAATTTGTGCCATGAAAGATCTGATTTAGATATTTTGGTTATGCCGCTTTCAAATGACAAGTACTGGGAGTTTCGCCACGAACTTGAAGAAGCCTTGGATGTTCCAATTGATTTGTATACAAAAAACGATGACCCCGTTATTGTAAAAAAGATTCTTTCTCGAGGAGAAACACTTTATGAAATATAGTCTGGAACTATTGAAAGCCGACGTTTATGACGAACTAGAAAAATTGCAGCGCTTGGAGCAGGAGTTCGCTAATTTTAGATGATTTTCGCGCTTTTAGACACAAGTTTCGTTATTCCTATGCTTTTGAGTTAGATTGGGAGAAAGAATCTTTGGTCGCCAAAAAATTGCCCAAAACAGCCAAAATGTTTAGGAACCAGATAACTAACTTCTTAAACAAACTGGAGCAGATCGATACAGAATAACTGGAATTGTTTGTAAAAATGCATCCAGTATCCCCTCAGCCTTGTCAAAAGGAGGTTTTATATGTCCGAGAAGAGAAAATTATTTTTATTTGAAGCGTTAGAGCTTCGGGCGGAATATAATGCAAGAATTAAGACATTAACAATCAAGTATGGAGATTTGTTATGCCCGATAAAAATGAAATACCCCAGGTGACGATGGCCAACACCAAGAAAGAGATGATGGAGGCCTATCAGGCCATGAAGAAGCAGCTTCAGGCCAAAAAAAAGGAAAGGCTGGATGCCGAGAAGGCTCGAAAAGAGATGGAAAAGCAGGCCGCGGCAGCCACAGCAGAGGCCCAGGCATCCCAGGATCCGATCAAAAGACTCTCCGATTTACGGAGTAATATCAGCCGGGAGTTGACAAGCCTTGCAGAGCGGTTCGAACAGGAATTGGATACTTACCGGGAAATCCAGAACGCCGTCAAAACGAAACAGGAAGAACTGGAAACCATATACGAAGTTGAAACGGCTGCGTCCGACCTTGCCGCCCTCATCGAGGCCCAGCAGGCCAAAAAGGAGGAATTTGAGCGGGAAATGAAAGGGCAGCGCACCGCCTTTGATGAAGAGATGCGCGAGGACCGTCTTCGGTGGGATAAGGAAAAGACAGAGCGGGAACAGGAGGCCAAGGAGCACGCCGAGTCCATCAAAAAACAGCGGCAGCGGGAGAAAGAAGAATTCGAATACGCATTCACCCGGGAAAAGGCGCAGCGAAAGAATGCACTTGAGGATGAATTCAATGCCCTTGAAAATGAAATTGTGCAGAAACGAAAGGATTTCGAACAGGAACTCAGCAAAGGCCGAGCCGAGATTGAGGCACGGGAGGAGGCTGTGACAAAGCGTGAAAAGGACATGGCAGCGCTCCAGGAAGAGGTGGAGACATTTCCCCGGAAGCTTGAGGATAAGGTGCAGGCGGCGGTGAAAGAAACAACCGAACGGCTCACCAATGACTTTGAGAAAAGCAAAGCGTTGCTGGAGGCGCAATTCCAAGGTGAAAAGAACGTGCTGTCCGGTAAGATCGAATCTCTCCAAAACCTTGTCAATACTCAGGAGAAGCAAATTGGAGAATTCTCGAGGAGAAACGAGCAGGCCTACGAAAAAGTGCAGGATATTGCCAACCGCGCCGTTGCTGCTGCAAAACGGGAGTACATTTCCGTTCCTACAGACTTTCAGGCAACCCCGCATCAACCCGAAAAGCAGCAAACATGAAGTATATTTGATGCCAAGGACGTTCCGGAAGTACTCAGCGGGGAATTCAATTTTAAAAAAAGATCCCACGCGATGCTGAAACGCTCAACCTCAACAAACAACCCCCAATGATCATAGGTATTATCGAAAGTATCAACATTTCACCAACGTCCCGGAAATCCTACGTGGAATTTTGCTTTGCAAACCCTATCAGGGGATTCCACCGGGGCTCTCTGCGCTATGCGCAATTCGAAACTTAAAAAGTGAAGAACGCAAATTGTCAGGAGGAACAATGAGAAAGGGGGACAGGGGGGATTTTCCCTTTGCCAAAGGGGGGGAAGTTAATGACATTGAGTAGAAACTTATAATTTAAGGGGCGTCCCGCAAGTTTCAAAAGAGAATGAGATAATAATGGAAGAAGGTATAAAAAAAATTGCTGAAGAACTAAAAAAAAGAATTAA
>JACNIG010000427.1 GCA_014383215.1 Candidatus Desulfatibia vada
GTAACGGTTACGCTTAAGTTGGCATCTAAGCCGCTGTAGCCGGCCAAGTCGGAAGGGGGATCGTAGCTAAAGGAGAAATTGTTATCATCTCCGATAACTACCTCTTGAGTCTGCTCCATTATAACTTGATTGGCCTCGTAGTTTCTCTTTGTGGTCACCGGCTCACGCTGCCAGATTCCGGTTTCAGAATCATAGACATAGCTATAGGTATTATAAGAAGTATCATAATCATTGATATTGGTTAGCGTAGTCTTTATCAGCAGTTTTGTCCCCTCAAATCCATCCGGAGGCGTAAGCGTCATAGAATAATCTATTTTGTCGGCCTGATTTACGCGCACACGTACTATGTTTGACGACGTATAGTTATTTATCGTTGATTCATAAATAGTTAAACCACGAGCATATAAAGCATATGAGGCACTGTCCGGATCTAACTGCTCAAGTTCAGACTGGTAGCTTTCGTAGATCGAATTAAGAGAATCAAGATAATAATCCTTTGTATTAAATTCTATGCCCACTATCGAAGCCAGATCCAGCACGGATTCTTCCGGTTCTGCTTTTCGGACAGGGCGGCCCCTGGCGCTCTTTTCTCTTCCACTCTCTTTGTCGTGCCCGTAAGGGTCTCTCATTTTGGGTTTTTCCAAAGCAGTAAAGAGGTTTTTTGCTTTATGCTTTGATTGTTCATGGCCTTTACCCTTGCCGGATTTAGCATATACAGCAGCAGCTATCAGGGTAATGCCTATTATTGCCATCAACAAATTTTTTAATGTTCTTATTTTCATTACCCCTCCTTTCAATAACAGGGCAACTGCCGTCTCCCCGTTACATGCTTTAGGCCCAGGCTTTGCATCCCGCCCTTTGGAGCTTCGATCAATCAAACTTTACTATCTAATGGAGCAAATAACATGCCAAACCGCACAAAAGAGAGGCACGCTTTGCATCTCTTTGATTCGATTGCAATTACTGGCTTTGTCAGTAGGACCGCAATATCTTTCAATCCATAATACCGTCTACAAAAGTAGACACCCATTTGTTTTTTTGTATACACCCTGTATAAGACATTCAACCACTACCTGCTAAAGTAGGTAGGTTTCTGTTCTGACTGAAAGTCAGTCAAAAGGTACTTGGACGAATTAGGTTCACCGTTCTGGGTTCTGCGTTCTGGGTTAACCTCTGAAACCTGAACCCTTAAACCTTTGAACCTCTGAACCTTTCAACCCTGAACCTCTGAACCTCTGAACCTTAACCGCAAATCATTATGATGCTGAAGCTTTCCGCCTAAAAGGCGAAGGTTTTAAGCCTGGCGAATGGAAAAATAACCTAAAACGTGATGAATTCGACTTTTTACGAATTCATCAAATTTACAGTTAAGCTTTATCCCCCCGGTGTCGATATAAAAAAGTATACACCTAATTTTTTTGTATTCAAAATCATACAGCCTTAAGCATTAGGAAAAAAATAATGAATGAAAAATTATCAGCACCTGATTATGCCATAGATTATTTTAAGGAAATCTCGACATGGGTCTCCTCGGTACTTGATCTGGACAACCTCCTGGAACTCATTATAGATACCGCCACCCGCATGATGCAGGCCAAGGCCAGTTCTTTGTTGTTGCTTGATCAAAAAACCAAGAAACTTTACTTTAAGGTTGCTACCGGCGAGAAGAAAGAAGAGGTCATGAAATATGAGGTCAACCTGGGCCAGGGGATTGCCGGATTTGTTGCAGAAACAGGAGAGCCTCTGCTCGTAAGTGATGTAAAAAAGGATAATCGATGGTTCAAGGAAATCAGCGAATCCATTGGGTTCCAGACCCGATCAATAGCCTGTGTGCCGATGAAGGCAGACGGTAAAGTTATCGGAGTGGTTGAAATTATAGACAAAGAAGATGGAAGCGCCATCGGGAATGAAGATATGCAGCTTTTGACGGTCTTCGCCGAACTGGCCTCCCTTGCTATTAGCAGAGCCCAAAAAATCGAAGAGGTCAAAAAAGAAAACCGGGATCTCAGAGAAGAGATCGGGGGCAAATACCAGCTTGTTGGGAAAAGTACCGCCCTCAAAAAAGTCATTTCAGATGCATATTTAGTTGCCAACTCTAAAACCAGCACCCTGGTTTTAGGAGAAAGCGGAACAGGGAAGGAATTATTAGCCAGGTTGATACACCGGGCGGGCTCCAGGAAGAGAAAGCCAATGGTTGTGATTAATTGTGCCGCACTGCCTGAGAATCTCTTAGAATCTGAAATGTTCGGCCATGAAAAAGGTGCCTTTACAGGAGCCACCAGCCTCAAAATAGGCAAATTTGAATTAGCTGACGGCAGCTCTATTTTTCTTGATGAAATAGGCGAAATGAATCCGGCAATGCAGGCCAAGCTGTTGCGGGTGATTGAAGAGGGGGTGTTTTACCGGGTCGGCGGCAATACACCATTGAATGTGGATGTCAGAATCATATCAGCGACCAATAAAGATATTGCCAAAGAAACAGAAGAAGGGAGGTTTCGAGAAGACCTTTACTATCGGCTGAATGTTGTTCAAATCCATATGCCTGCGCTGAGAGAAAGGAAAAACGATATCCCCCTCCTCGCGAACTACTTTTTGGATATTTTAAAGCGGGAAAGAGGTGCCCTTAATTTGGTGATCTCGGAAAAAGCCATGGAAAAGATGATTGAACATGATTGGCCCGGCAATGTAAGAGAACTGAGAAACGCCGTAGAACGTGCTGTGGTCATGGGTAATAAAAGGGAAGTTTTACCCGAAGACTTGCCTATTTATGAAAGGAAAACACATTTGCATGGCTTGGAAGTGGGGCTGACACTCAAAGAAGCTATGGACAGATTCAAGAAAGAGTTTATTACCGCAACCCTGGAACACTCGGACGGCAATAGAAGCGAAGCATCTAAAATTCTGGGAATTCAAAGAACCTACCTGTCCAAAATGATATCACGTTTTGGTATCTCAGGGATTTGATTTGGTTTCTGATCTATCCTACGCAATCTCGAGTCAACGTCATCCTGCCCTGGAAGCGGAATCCCTTGAACTTCTCCGCTTTAATAATAATACTTGCCTAAATGAGTCATATCAAGCATATATAACTCAGCAGTCGGGGAGTTTTTTCCCATAATGCTTGGTGAATTAGCGAAATGGATGATCAGATTTTAAAGTGTGTGCTGTTTGACAGAGTAAACACATCGCGTTAATGATAAGCGATTTTATGCTATAACTTGCCGAACCTTTTGGAAAGGTTGAAAGATGCCGCAACACGAGGTGGTCCCGGAAAAACTAACCCTTTTTCAGCGCATTTGCCACTCCATTTTTCCTGGTAAGCTACGGCCGGTGATCGATCGCGAGGGCTATCGAAGGTTTTTTAACACTTTGATCCTACACTTCCGGCCCCGCAGGGTTCCGGAGCGCACGCTCCGATTCACGCTTCACATGGGGGCTTGGCGGCATGGCCGTCGTGCTGGTATCACTGTTGATCGGGACGGGAGTGTTGCTCAAATTCGTTTATGAGCCGTTTCCAGGCCAAGCCTATGAATCCATCCTTTACCTCCAACGCCATGTTTTTTTCGGACAATTGATCCGGAACATCCACCACTGGAGCGGCAATGGAATTATCATCGTTGCTTTTTTGCATTTTTTGCGGGTCTTTTTTACAAATGCTTTCCACTCACCACGCCAGTTCAACTGGATCATTGGTTTGGGGCTCTTTTTTGTCGTTCTCTGCTCGAACTTGACCGGGTATCTCATGCCCTGGGATCAGCTCGCCTTCTGGGCGGTTACCATCTGCACCGGCATGCTGGAATACATACCCGCAGCAGGGCCTTGGCTTCAAAAATTATTGCGGGGCGGACCCGAGGTCGGACCAGCCACCCTCTCCAATTTCTATGCTATTCACACAGCCTTTTTGCCGGCCCTTCTCATCATCCTGATGCCCTTTCACTTCTGGCGCGTACGCAAAGCCGGCGGTCTCGTCATTCCTCGTACACCGGCAGAAGATGCAGAAACCCGGGGAGAATCTGTCGAGACCATGCCAAACCTGATCCTGCGCGAAGTTGTGGTAGCCCTGGTTTTATTTGCATTCATCCTGGTATTCTCGATGCTTTTTAACGCGCCTCTGGAAAGCCAGGCCAATCCCGGACTGAGCCCCAATCCCACCAAAGCGCCATGGTACTTCGTAGGCATTCAGGAGATGCTCATGCATTTTCACCCGCTTTTTGCGTTTTTGATTATACCGGTTCTGATAATAGTCGCCTTGCTCAGCCTGCCCTATATCGATTATCAGTCCCATACGGCGGGCGTATGGTTTACCTCCTTCAAGGGACGCAGGACAGCCCTGATTGCTGCACTCGCTGCAACAATAGCAACGCCCCTGGGGATTCTGGCGGATGAATACATCATCGATCTTGCCGCCTGGATGCACGGCGTGCCGGCTTCCATCAGCAACGGCTTGATACCGTTTACGCTCGTTTTGACTGCAATTGCAGGATTTTACATCCTGATAAAACGCCGGTATTCCCTTACCAATAACGAAGCCATCCAGTCGATCTTCGTTCTTTTTTTGACTGCATTTCTCATACTGACGGTGACCGGAATATGGTTCAGAGGAACCGGAATGAAATTGATATGGCCGCTTTAGCGACGGCACGAGCCCCTATTGGGCTTAATTGCAGTTTTATATTCGA
>JACNIG010000429.1 GCA_014383215.1 Candidatus Desulfatibia vada
TCATCAAAAAAAACAGGTACCATAAACATACTATTTTCAAACGTTTATTGACGGTTGCTACCTCCGCTTAAGGATGAACCCGCCCTTGCAATGAGATGAACCCGCCCAGGAGTTGCGGGTTTTGCGTATCGGTAGATGGATCTACCGGTATAGGCATCAGAGCCCGCCCCGCCAGGACAAAAAGATACCCCGCCTTGTTTTAGCACAGTAACCGGAAGATGAGGATGGACTATCGTTGATATGCTGAGGATTGTTTTTCGATCAGAAGGTATAGTTTTTGGACTTGGAGTTCAAGATTCAAGATGCGCTCTATGATCGCTTCCAGCGATGGGTTTGTGTTCTTTTGATCGACCAACGACGGGAGTATTTTGGGCAGGATATCACCGATATTGACCGGAGGACTGCCTTGAGTGTCACGGATGGATGTGTCTTTGGATTCTGGTTTGCAGTCATGGCGTTTGAGCCACTTCACACTATCGACAAAGCTGGTATGCCGCTGATGCATCACAAGTTCAATGGGATTGAAGTTCTGTCGGCATTCAAAACATCTTGCCAGATTGTGTTTGTAATTAATGGAGGTGTCAAAGCCTTTGCACAAAGGGCAGGCAAAGGACAACTTACCGGTGTTGTTTCGAGTGGGAAGAGAAAGAAGGTCTTCAATGACGTGGGCTATAGGTATCTTGTTACGTAGAAAGGATAGTTCATGGGAAGAGAAGCGCCGTGTCATTTCGGTACCGTTTGAGGATTTATCTTCCGGGGTGGCCGATTCAGTTTCGTGGATTCATGCATACGGTAGCTGGGTCCGTCAATATCGATGATGACAGTATGATGCACCATTCGGTCCACCATGGCAGCGGTGATCACAGGATCACCGAGGTATTCCCCCAGGGCCTTGAAGTCTATATTCGTTGTCAGGATAGTGGAGTTTTTACAGTAGCGTCCCTCGATAACCTTAAAGAAAAGCGATGCATTTCGGCTCGACTCCTGCTCCAGGCGATCAAAGCCGATCTCATCAATCAAGAGCAACTGGGGCCGCACATAAGCCTTTAGCTTCTCATCCAGGCTATCGTCAGCCAGACCGGATAGAAGATTGCGCAGCATATCAGAGGCGCTCACATAACGGCAGCGATACAAATGCTGGCAGGCCAAAAGGAGCAGCGACTTGGCGATATGGCTTTTGCCTGTGCCGGAGCTGCCGGCCAAAATCAGCCACTGTTTGCGTTCAACAAATCCCAGGGTGGCCAAGTCCATAATCTGACTGCGGTCAATACCGGTCTGGAACTTGAAGTCAAAATCGGCCAGAAGCTTTCGTTCCGGCAGTTTGGACTCACGGATACGCCGCTCCATGCGTCTTTCAATCAATGAGACCGCTTCGATCTCCAAAAGTCGCTCAAGCACAGCTGCGGTGGATAGATGCTGCTTTTCTGCCGCGGCCAGCTCAGCATCCAAAGCATTGAGCATTCGGGTCAGTTTCAGAGTCTTTAGGTGTTTTCTGATATTGGCAAACGGATCATTGGGCATCGGAAGACTCCTTGAAGAAATGGCAATAATCTTCCAGCGGGCGCTGCTTTATTTGCGGCAGTGATGAGAAGGTTTGCTGCACCGATCGACTGTCCATGGTCTCCAACGGCCGTGGGGTAAAGCGGGCCTTTAAGATCCGCTCGATGGTTTTGCCGTCAAAGGCATAGTACTTCAAAGCATGCACCAGTGCTGCGTGGATGTCCTGACAATGATAGCGCTCTTTGAGTCGTAGAATATGGCGCGCCTGGAACCCGCAATAACGTGGGTGACGGGCTTTGAGCCCTTTTAAGAAGGCTTCAGCTCCATCGCCAAGTGCCAAAAAGGCCTCTTTGACCGGTTCTAGCCCATAGCGGATCTTATCGGATTTGCGGTGCCCCGGATCTTCCACCTTTTCATTGGCACCCATCGGCTTTCTTTCATGATGGGCGATAACGTTGAGTTCAGGGCTATATACAATTATCTCCTCTTCGGTGGCTTTTACCGTGAGGATGTCGGCGATGTACTCGTAAGGTACCGAGTAAAAATTCGTATCATGTTCCAGAAAACCATCCACTCGGCACACCCGCAGTGCCACCTCGGCGGTATCGTAGGGATGCACGGGCAGTGCTGTGAGTGTCAGCTGTTCCTTTTCTAGAAACAATTCCAACGGTGCCCGGCCGGTGGTATCATGGATGTGCACATCGGAGCGTTCGGCCATCCACCATCTGGCCATCTGTCTCAAATCCTCCATGTCTCGAAATTTCCTGGCATTTAACAGGTTTTTTTCCACATATTGAAATGGCGCTTCCACCTTGCCCTTGGTTTTCGCCCGTCCGGGCAGACACGCAATCGGCCGGCAATGATAATGCGTGATAAAAGCCACAAAGGCCGGATTGTATACGGGCTGGCCACCCTCCCAGCGCAGCACGACGGTCTTTTCATTGTCGTATAGACAGCTTTTGGGTACACCCAAAAAGTGCGCAAATACGTCCTGGTGGCGCCGGATGAGGGTAAAGAACTTGTGGTCGGCGGCAAAATCGATGTAGTGACGACGAGAAAAACCAAGAACATAGGAAAAACACTGCACCGGCTGCCGCCCGGTGCGGGTAAAGCAGAGCGTGTAGCCACTCCAGTCCATCTGCCCCTGTTGGCCCGGTTCAGTCTCAAAGCGCACCACCGGCTCCTTTTTCGGTCGGCGCCGGATCTTTCTCAAATAATCGGTCACGATCGTAGTGCCGCCGTCAAAACCGTTTGCCACCAGCTCTTCATAGACCCGCACGCCGGTAATATTCGGATACGCGTCGATAAGTTCTTTGATCAACGGCCGGAAGGCATCCAGCTTACTTTTGCGCAGCACAGGCTGACCTTTTTTAACGACATCATGGCCCTTGTCTCGACGGTCTCGGTTTTTGCGGATGATCCGGCGGATCGTGTTGCGCCCCATGCCAAAATGACGCGTCAGGGCACGGATGCCCCAGCCTTCGGCATAAAGGATAATAATCTGGTGCTCCAGATCCTGTCGATCACGGACAAAATGAACCATTATTTCAATCGCTTTCCAATGCCGGCCAAAGCCGTTTCAATACGGGTAATCATTGCCATAACCTCCTGCGGCTGACAGCTATTGAGTTGCGCTTCAGAGACAGTTGCCAGGATAACCTCCATCTTTATCAGCCAACCGTAAAAATCGTGAGAACCGCTGTAGCGGGGACGATCCGGCTGTCGTTCGGTTAAGATCGAAGCAGGATTTTGCAGTATGCCATCGTGGCACCACCCCGGCTCCTGCAACAACAGCTTTACCAGATGATGCGTTTCTGTTCCGGTGAAGCGGTATTTAACAACTGTGGCAAACGCCCGCTGCTGGTTGCCCGCGGGCAACCGGGCCAACTCCCGTCCGACCGTGATATTGATCAGCCCCAGCTTCAGATGCGCCAGCACCTCGTCGTTTAACTTCTCAACCAATCTGAGCCTACGGCATACAAAGCTCTTGTGACGGTCCAAAAGCACGGCAATCTCCACCTGAGTCAACATGTCCTCCCGGTAAAGGGATCGGATCACCATGCCCGTTTCAAGCTCCGCGATGCTGCGCGCTTTGGTATTCAAATGAATGATGGCCGCTTTCATCGCTCGTCTGCCCCCGTCGATAACCTTTGCCTGAAGCTCTGTGTAACCCAGTTTCAAGGCCGCTCTCATCCGCTTGAACCCGTCCACCATTTCATAGCTGTCATCGGGTTCACGACCAACGACAACCGGCGTCAACTGACCATAGCGGTGCATCGAGCGCTGCATAGCGGCATCGGCCCGGGGTTGGATGATTCTCAAATCCGCATATCGTTCACCGATCTCGCTTGGTGACAGCGTTATGTAGGGGCTGGTCTCCATTGCATCCAACTATAGCTTTTCGCCCCATACCTGTCGATTGTCTCTTGAAAACCATAAAGCGATTAGTCGGTCAGGATGCTTATTTATTTAAAGTAGTTATGCTCATAACGCCTCTTAAAAACCCAAAGCGATTAGTCGGTCAGATTCATCAATCATTTCCTATGGTTACCCTCGCAATGCCTCTTAAAGACATCTGCGGGGATTATGGCGGTCGGTGAGCGGCAACGCTCCGAGTGCGGCGGATGATCTGCTCGGTGATGTATTCCAGTATGATCAGCTGTTTACCACCGATATGGCCTATTACCACATCCCGTGGAAGTCCCAGATTAAGACGGCTTTTGGCAACAATCGAGGCTGGCTCTTTCTTGGGAGGATCAGGTGGGTCCTTTGTGCGATCTAGCTTTTCGGCTAAATAAATGCCTTTGAAATAGGCGCTATTTTTTCTATTCCATTTCTGACATTGTCTGCGATGAAGCTCCTGTTGACATTCCGGCCGACCGCAGGTCTTCTGTCTTTCCTTTTGACGTGGATGGGGCAGAAACCATCGGCGGCAGATCTTACATGGCCGCTTTCGCGTTTTCGCTCTCTGCATCGTATCCTCTCAGTTTTGTTTTTGAGAACACGATACCACATTGGATGGGATAGAACGCCTCAGGCACTTCGGGGGTGGGTCCAAGTACATACAAGAAAAGATGGCACGTTACCGGTTTGGTGGGTCCGATTACCGGCGGAAGGTGGGTCCAGCTTTGACCGGAGATAGCA
>JACNIG010000419.1 GCA_014383215.1 Candidatus Desulfatibia vada
GCTCGACGTAGCGACGCAGGATGAATGCAGCGCGCTGATACATCTCAAATAGCTTCATTATCCAAGCAAGGCTATCTATTTCCCGGCCGGACCAAATCCCTTCCCGCTTTCCGTATACCAAATAAAATTGACAACCACTTTGTAGTATTAGATAATTCCTAACAACCGTAGTATGATTTGATTTCGCAGGCAGAAATAAAACGTTTATTTGAAGAATACAATATCAAAATTTTGATAGAAAAAAATTATTTTGGTTGCGAAGAACTGAAAAAAAATAAGATAAAATAAATAAGGATCATCTCCAAAAAAGTTGGAGTGATTCTAAGGATTCAAGGATTTAAGGAATAATTATTTCCAGAGAAAAATTTATCAGAACCCTTGAATTTAACTTAGACGTGTAACAATCAGGCTTGGTGATATAGGATCTAAAAATGCGACAAACCACCGTTACCATTTCCGAAGAAAACGATAAGGCTGCCCGTATTGAAGGCGCTCGACAACTCGGTGTGCAGCCCGATGAAGTAACGGTCGTACAGGTCAATAAAGCAACTTATATTGTTTCAAAAAAGAACGCACCCGGTCAATTCGATATTGTCATCCGGGAAGATAAGATGGGTGCTGCCATCAAGACAATAACACCGCCGTTGGGCAACGGCAAACCGGTAACAGTTGAGGATATTAAACACGCGCTGGCCGATCTGAATATAGTTGTTGGAATAGACAATCAGGTAATAGAGAAAATTGTTTCTGAAGTTATAGATACCAATACTCCGAAAAACAACATACAGGTTGCGGTCGGCGAGGCTGCCAAAAGTGGAAAAGACGGCCGAGTCGAGCTGAAAATAGGTCGGGGTGCGGTCAACAAGGTTCCTAGTGCCAATAGTATGGTTAAGCAGGGCCAGATCGTCGCCGTCAGAGTTCCCCCCACTAAAGGAGAGCCAGGCAGAAACATTTTAGGTGAAGAAGTCGCCCAGCATGGTAAGGACGTCAATTTTACCGCTGGAGACAATGTGATCGTCACTGAGGATGGCAGTACATTTATCGCTGCCTTATATGGTGAGGCACGGTCAACCTCAAAGGATGTGTCAGTAGAAAACCTGGTCAAGGTAAACAAATCCGGAATGTGGGCCAAGATGTCCATATTCCCCACACTTGCAGACAACAGCAAACTTACATTTAAAGACGTGTGCGCAACCCTGGAACAGACAGGTATTGTTCACGGTATTAAAGAGGATTTGATCAAAAATGTTATTGAAGCGGGTGAAACGGCTCGGAATCTCACGCTTGCCGAGGCAACACTTGCCAAAGACGGTGTCGACGCACGGATAGAATTCAAATTTCGGCTTAATGGCGATGATCCGGAAACCATCGATGCCGCAAGACAGGCCGGCAGTCTGCATGCATCAGCCATTCTCAAGGAGATGGTAACTGCCGGTGATGTTCTTGCAATTAAAATCCCTGTGGAAGAACCAGTACACGGAAGCACCGTATCAGGAGATACTCTTTTCGGTTCCAAACCTAAGGACAAACATGTAACAGCCGGGACCAATGTCGCTGTTCTCGATGACGGCTTGACATACGTCGTTGCCGAGGATGTAACAGTGAGCTACGCGGATTACGTGGATGGCAGCTTGCGTGCTGACGAGCCGTTGCTGGTATCGGAAGATAAGTTAAGAGTCTATCTATCCGTCCATCCTTCGTCGGAATCGGGTAGGATGCTTACCATGGAGATGGTTGAAAAATTACTTTCCGATCGCGGAATAATCCAGAGGGTCGACTTGAACGCTGTTGAGCAGGTGTTGAGCGAGGTTGCCTCGAAAAACATGCCGATTCACGATGTCGTTGTCGCGGAAGGGATAGCACCTGAACGAGGAGAGGACGCACGCATAGAACTCAAGTTTCAACAAGAGAAAATTGCGGGAACAATTGATGAGCGATCCGGGCGCATAAATTATAAAGAACGCGAATCAATACAAAGCGTTAAAGCTGGAGATATATTGGCGGTCAAGACTCCGTTGAAGCATGGGAAAGAAGGGGTTGACGTGTTCGGCGATATCATCACCGCTGAGCCTGGTACCGAAAAAGTCCTCGCTCCGGCTAGTAATGTTGAGGCCTCAGATGATGGGCTTATCTTTACATCAGAAATAGAAGGTATCGTCATTCTTACTCAAGACAACAAAATGTGGGTTGCCAAACAGTACGAAGTGCCTGGTGATGTGGATTATTCAACCGGCAACCTGTCGATGGAAGGGTCACTTGACATCAAAGGTTGGATCCGTTCGGGATTCGATGTACGTGCCAGCGGTGAAATTAGAATCGGAGGTGGCATTGAAAATGCTACGGTCAAAGCCGGTGGAGACATCTACATACACGGCGGGATCATCGGTTCAGGAGAAGGAAGCGTCCACGCCGGTGGAAATCTCACAGCCCGCTTTTTTGAAAATGCCAGGGTTCATGCTGACGGCAACATATTCGTACGGGATGATATATTGCGAAGTACTGTATCGGCCAATGGCAGCATAATCGTGACTGAAGGAAAGGGTCGTATAAGGAGTGGTTCCGTTGAGGCCGTCAAGGGTATCGAAGTTAATGAAATAGGATCAGATGCCGGCGTCAGAACACGCGTGAGCGTCGGAATGGAATCAAAGGCTCGTAAGCTTTTGGATGATCTTACAAAACGGTTGACGGATTTCAACCGTACGAGGGCAAAGATGGACATGACTTTAGCCCAATACGTTAAAAACCGCACAAAAAAAGCACTTCTTCAAAAGACATCCCATAAACTTGGCAAGCTGGCTAAGCTTAGGCGTGAGATAGTGAGTAAAGAAGCTAGGATGACTAAATATAGGAAAGAGCTGGTACAAAAAATGTCTGAAAACGAAATCGAACCCGTGGCAGTGAAGGTGAGAAAGACCGTGTATTTGGGGACTACCGTATTCGTATACGATTCCGTCTATCACGTCACGGAAGATATCAGAGGAAAAGTGCTGTTTGTTCTGAATGCGGAAAAACAGTCTATAGAGCTTGTAGTATAATGTGTTATATGGAGGGAAAATAATATGGATGCAATTCAATTGAGAGCCAAGGATCTTATGCAGACTGACGTCAAGACGGTTCATAACGATTTAACGTTGTTGACAGTCGCTAAAATGATGCGCGATTTCGGGATATCGAGTCTCGTCGTTGAACCTGATGACGATGGAGATGCATTCGGCATTATAACTCGAAAAGATATCGTTGAAGCGATTGTCATGGACGCAAACGGATGGGTGTCGCTCACGGTCGATGACGTGATGACCAAACCTGCGATCACCGCCAACTCCAGCTTGTCGATCTCAAACTGTCATCAGTTGATGCGTATGGTCGGCGTAAGAAGATTGCCCGTGGTGGACGGAACCAAATTGGTCGGTATTCTCAGCAACTCAGACATCTTCGTCAAACTGGCCAAGAACATTTTCTGACATTTATGGTTATAGTGCACTTTTAATTTGAATTCACCTAATAGTAGCCGGTAGTGCCAAGAACTTTTTGGGGTGACTTAGTGCCTTGATTTCATTGAAATTTAAAAATCAAGCTGTCAAAGATCTGTTAAGGATTAAGATATAATGGGTATGACAAATACCCATTCCATGCCATCCAAAATCCCCCTTGAGCTTTTTTCATAAAGATTTTATATAGTTCGCTACGCCGCCGTGCTCGCGGAATATCGTCAAAGAGATTGAGGTCAAAATCAATTGTCAATTTTCAATCCTTTGCGCCTGGGCGGCTACCTGAACAGTTACTAAAATAGAGACTATAACCCTAATCGAGCAAAACTCGATTAGGCGTCTGTTGTCAGTAGTCCGTAGTCAGTGGTTTTACAGGTTCTTAGTGCCTCTTTTTGTGCTTCACTTGTAGTTGAAATATAATCTCGCTTCTTATTACTTAGCAACGGACGACGGACAACAAACAACTGACACATTGAGTTTTAACTCAATTATAAGTTTAAAGCCAAACCCATCGTAAGGTTGGGACGGAAAACCACGGGTCCACAAAAAGCGGATAGCCGGGTTGCCATGAGTGGCCACTGTTGAAGGTCACAAAAGGTAATTCGGCTTTTTTATTTTGTAATATGCTTGATTTAGAGATGTAACTATTTTGAGATTCTAATGTAAATCTATTTTTCGTTGTATTGGCAAGTAACAATGATTATCTATTTAAAGTGATATAAAGCAATAGGCGCTGGTTACCGAGTTTTAGTGAACCTAAAACCGAAGACGAAGGAAAAAAGCATGAAAACAAAGATATTTTACATCTTTGCACTAACGGTTATGTTGGTTTTAGTTAGTGGAGTTGCCTGGACTGCCCCTGCTGCCCCTTCTGAGGTATGGGTGGATGATGGATGGACTGACCAAACCGACGTGAACAACTTTAACCCTGTATTAAGCTGGCAGGTGGATGCCTTCAACACCCTTCAGGATGGTATTGATGCTGTTGAACAGGGTGGAACAGTTAATGTTACTGCTGGGACTTATGTTCAAACTGGAGATTTAGTAATAGATAAAACACTTACTGTTATTGGAACTTCCGGGGATGGAAAACCTACAATTCAATTTGACGGAATGTGTGATAGCTTGATTATCCAGGCAGACGGAGTGGTGGTG
>JACNIG010000110.1 GCA_014383215.1 Candidatus Desulfatibia vada
TCAAAAAATCTCATGAAACGTGGCATGATAGTCTCATAAAGCGTGACACACGACAGTCTGGGAAAACCTGTATCCGACATTCTGGTAATTGCGATAACGTATGAAAAGGAGCTGCGACATTCTTTTGAAGACAAGTTTGTTGCCCAGTTAAAGACAGCGGGAATTGAAGCCGTCTCGAGTGCGGATGTCATTCCTATTTCTGAAAAACAGCAATTGGAAAAAGATGCGATATTAAAAGCCGTTAATGAATTGGAAAATGACGCGGTAATCATCACGCATATGATTGCCGTGGATGAAAAAGAAATCATCACTCGTCACCCTTCAATTAACCGAAGCTATTACGGCCACTATCTTTGGGCCTATGGCAATAGCTATCAACCAGGCTATTCCAGCACGCGTATAACCGTCCGCCTGGCAACGAATCTGTACGATGTTAAAACGGAAAAACTCATATGGTCCGGTGAATCAGCAACATTGAGGCCGGACTCAGTCAATCAAATCATTGATGATGTGATTAAAGTAGTGATTAAAGATTTACAAAAAAGCAAACTGCTTCCACCAAAGAGGTAACAACATGAGTAAGCATATCGATCTAAATTCATTAATAATAATATTCATAACATTTCTTCTGTTTTTTATTGCTTTGTTTGTTAAAGGGCTTACACACGACATGTTACTGGAAGCAGGCGTACTTGTAGTTTCTATAAAGTTAATCATGATGGCGTATAAACATCGTGTTTACATCGATGATCTCAAAGAAGAACTTCAAGAAATTAAAGGACTTATTATTCAACAACCGGCTCTGCTGCCCGCAGAAACCGGGCAGTCGCCCCGCTCTCCGCAGCAACGATAATGGGATCTTCGCCTTGTGTATACAGGTTTTCGGCATTGCGGCGAATGCGAGTCAACGACCACATAACGGGTGGCCTTTACTTATGAACAAAAATTGTATAATAGTGACTCAATTATATATTAAAGAATGCATCTTTCATATCTATTAACCTTTCATCAATATAAAGAAAATAAAATGAGAACGATAAAACTGACTTTTCTGTGTTTTTTACCATTGTTGTTTTTCGCATGCAGTCAAAAAGAGGAGCAGGCTCAACTTCCCCCGCCCAATGTGACCGTATATCAGACCAAAGCACAAGAAGTTCCAATTTTTCAAGAATTTGTCGGTCAGATTTACGGTTTTAAAGATATTACCATACGTGCCAGGGTGGAAGGTTTTCTGGAAGGCATCCATTTTGATGAGGGTTTGAGGGTCCGGAAAGGTGTGCTGCTCTACACGCTGGAAAGCCAGCCGTTCGAGGCTGATGTTGCCGCCAAGATGAGCAGGGTTGCGGAAGCAAAAACAAGGCGGGCGAAAGCGGAAAGCGATTTAAACAGGATCAGGCCGCTTGCGGAGCAGAAAGCGGTCAGCGAAAGCGATTTGGATTCTGCCGTAGCCCAATATGATGCTTCTATCGAATCGGTGAAAGCTGCTGAGGCGAATCTGAGGGCCGGCAAAATTCAACTCGGTTATACCAAGATTTATTCACCCATATCCGGAATTATCGGAAAAACAAAAGCCAAAGTAGGGGATTTTGTGGGCCGCAGCCCCAATCCGGTTATTTTGAATACGGTTTCCCGTATAGACACCGTTTTGGTGCAGTTTTTTATTACCGAGACCCAATATTTGCAGCTTGCCCGCCGCCACGTTTCTCAAAAAGACCCTACAGACCATAAAGACGAGGAAGTGCAACTGGAACTGATTTTGACAGACGGCAGCATGTATGAACACACGGGCAAATTCGACTTTGCCGACAGAAGTGTGGACCCGACAACCGGTGCCATGCTGATTCAGGCATCCTTTCCCAATACACAGGAATTACTGCGTCCCGGGCAGTATGCCAAAATAAGGGCCAGAGTAAAAGTCGTTAAAGACGGTATTCTTATTCCCCAGAGATGTGTTATTGAACTGCAAGGATTATACAGTGTCTATGTTGTTGACGACAGCAATAAAGTGCAGCAAAGAAAAGTTGAAGTGGGTCCTAAGACCAAACAATTCTGGCTGATCACCGCAGGTTTGAAATCCGGGGAGAACGTCGTCTATGAAGGATTGCAAAAAGTAAAAGAAGGCGCAATTGTAAACCCCACGGTTCAAGAAATTAAATTAACAGACCAAGAAAGCATCTAAGCGGATATGGACAATTTTTTTGTAAGACGACCGATTGTGGCCATGGTCATCGCCATTATCATGGTTATTGTCGGGATCGTATCTTTAGCAGGCCTGCCAATTGAACAGTATCCTAACATTACTCCCCCCATGGTGGAAGTACGTGCCAACTATACCGGAGCCAATGCCGTCAGTGTGGAGCAGTCGGTCGCAACGCCTTTAGAGCAGCAGATCAACGGTGTCGATAATATGATCTACATGAAATCGACCAACGCAAATGACGGTACAATGGTCATCCAGACTTCATTTGAGATCGGCACCGACCCGGATATGAACACCGTTTTTACTCAAAACAGAGTTGCCGCCGCCACAGCCAAACTGCCGGAAGAAGTTAAAAGATTAGGGGTTACTACCGAAAAGTCTCTTCCCAACATTCTTATGCTGATCACCCTGACCTCAGAGGACGGCAGATACGATCAACAGTTTCTGGGCAACTACGCCCTGATAAACATCAAAGATATTCTGGCCCGAACAAAAGGTATCGGACGCGTTAATGTTATCGGCGCCAGCGATTATTCCATGCGTATCTGGATAAAACCCGATCGTCTGGCCCATCTGGGCATAACGGTACCTGAGATAATCGAAGCCATTCGACAGCAGAGCGTTATTGTACCGGGAGGTAAATTCGGAGCAGAGCCCGCCCCCCCGGGAACGGAGTTTACCTACACGGTCAGATTGCCCGAGCGCCTGCAATCTGAAAAAGAATTCGGTGAAATCGTTATCAGAACCACCGAGGGCGGATCTCAGGTAAAGGTCAAACATATCGCCCGGGTTGAACTGGGTGTCGAAACATATAATGCTTTTACCAGGCTAAACAATAAAGAATGCGCCATCATAGCCCTTTATCAAGCACCCGGTTCCAATGCCGTCGAGCTGGCTGAAAATATCAGGAAAACAATGGAGGAACTGGCCGCATCCTTCCCGGAGAGTATCAGATACGACATTTCCCTGGACAGCACGCTGGCCATTACGGCAGGCATCGATGAAATTATCGTAACCCTCTATATCGCCCTGGCTCTGGTTATTTTAGTTGTCTTTATTTTTATCCAGGACTGGAGAGCGGCTTTAATCCCCACCATCGCCATACCCGTTTCTCTGGTCGGAGCGTTTATTGCTTTCCCCTTGATCGGTTTCACCATCAACGTGCTGTCTCTTTTGGGTTTGGTTCTGGCCATCGGCATTGTCGTTGACGATGCCATTGTGGTCGTCGAAGCGGTCCAGGTTAATATTGAAAAAGGGATGGACTCAAAAGAAGCCACCGTAAAGGCGATGAACGAAGTCACCGCACCCGTTATTGCCACCACCCTGGTTCTGGTGGCGGTGTTTATTCCGGTGGCCGTCATGGGAGGCATAACGGGAAGGCTGTATCAACAGTTTGCCATCACCGTGGCCGTTTCGGTGGTGTTCTCATCCATTAACGCCTTAACCCTGAGTCCCGCCCTGTGTTCGCTGCTGCTCAGGAAGCAAAAACCCTACCGCGGCCCGCTGGGACTTTTCTTTGGCTGGTTCAACAAAGCCTTTGACAGGGCCACGGATTCGTATATGAATTTTACCACTGTCGTGGCCCGCAAAATAACACGAGGAATAATCTTTATCGTTATCGTGACCGTTGCCATGGGTTTTCTCGGCAAAATGGTTCCGGGTGGTTTTATGCCCGAAGAAGACATGGGATATCTTTTTGTAAATATACAATTGCCTGATGCCGCCTCCCTGCAGCGATCCGACGTCGTTGCCAAGAAAGTAGAAAAAATAATCGCAAAATACGATGAGGTGGAATTTGTTACCACGGCAACGGGATTTAGTTTGCTTTCGGGCAGCATGTCGTCGAATTCCGGCTTTATATTTGTTTCGCTCAAGGATTGGAGCAAAAGGGATAAAACGGCCAAAGAAATTGCGGCGCGCTTGAATGTTAATTTCCATTTTGCCGTTAACGAGGCCCAGGTTTTTGCCTTTGGACCGCCTGCCATCCCCGGGTTGGGGAGCGGTTCGGGATTCACTTTAATGGTTCAGGATAAGGGCGGCAATACACCGGATTACCTGGCAAAACATACCGTCAACTTTATTCAGGCCGCCATTCAACGACCTGAAATCGGTACTGTATTTACAACCTTCAGGGCCAGCGTACCTCAAAGGTACATGGAAATAAACAGAGATAAAGTTCTTAAAGCCGGCATATCCCTGAATAGCATTTATACGACAGTGGGTGCCTTTTTGGGTGGTTCCTATGTAAACGATTTCAACAGGTTTGGAAGGTTGTACAAGGCCTATATTCAAGCCGAACCCGAATACAGGTTGAACGAAGATCAGATTAATCTGTTTTATATTAAAAATAACCTGGGCAACAGCGTTCCTTTATCAGCCTTTGCGAGCATTAAAGAAATCGTGGGGCCGGATTATACAAATCGGTTTAATTTATACAGAGCTATCGAGCTTTCCGGTGGATCGGCTGCCGGATACACGTCGGTCCAGGCTCTGGATGCCCTTGAAGAAGTCGCCGCAAAAGTTCTTCCGGCAGACATGGGATTTGAGTGGAGCAATATGTCGTACCAGGAAAAGAACGCTTCCGGAACGGGCTCGGTTGTTTTCGCGTTTTCATTATTGTTTGTATTTCTGATCCTCGCCGCCCAGTATGAAAGCTGGTCGCTGCCCTTCAGTATTTTGCTGGGCACACCATTTGCCATCTTTGGGGCTTTTTTAGCCTTGTTCCTTGCCAGGCTGCTTAGTCAAAGTTATGAACTCAACGTTTTTGCTCAGATTGCACTGGTGATGCTTATCGCCATGGCTGCCAAAAATGCCATTTTGATCGTTGAGTTTGCCAAACTGGAATTTGACAAAGGTCTCTCCCTGTTTGATGCGGCTGTTAAAGCCGCCAGACTGCGTTTCAGACCGATATTGATGACGGCTTTTTCTTTTATTTTGGGCGTCATGCCGCTGGTAATCGCATCCGGAGCCGGAGCTGAGGCCAGAATCGTCATGGGCATGGCATTATTAGGAGGCATGACGCTGGCAACGGTGTTAGGCGTTTTCTTTTACCCGATGCTGTTTGTTTTTATCGGCAAGGTTGCAAAATACGAGCAAAAACGTTCGTAAAAAGTTGTTTTTTTAATTTTTACGAGTTCATCATAATTGATAGTTTCATTTTTTAAACAAAACACAAAATACCAAACACTTGATAAATTCGATTTGTAACGAATTTATCATACTTTATTGATAACAAAATGAAAAAACTGGTTAAAATCGTTGCCTTGGTCATTATCGTACCTCTTACTGGCTGTATGATGGGCCCTAATTTTCAAAAGCCTGATGTCGAAACACCGTATAATTTCAGGTTTGCCGAATCCGAACCCGAGGCCGCTGCTAACCTGAAATGGTGGGAGCTGTTCAACGATCCGGTTTTGAATTCATTGATTATCACCGCGTTGACCGACAATAAAGACGCAATGATTGCTGCCAGCCGTATCGAGGAAGCCCGCGCGTCACTCGGATTCACCCGCGCGGATCAATACCCCCGGCTGGATATCGAAGGGGGCGCAAGGGTAGGAACTTTTACTGGTGTATCACGGTCGTCAACAACGGATAAATCTGCCTATATTGCGCCGGTATTGAGCTGGGAGATCGATTTCTGGGGTAAATACCGCAGATCCACCGAATTCGCCAGGGCACAATTGATGGCTTCCGAGTATTCCTTGAGAACCGTTCAGATCGGTTTGATTTCAGAGGTTGCCGGTACATACTATTTACTTCTGGATTACCGGCTACGGCTGTTCATATCCAAAAGCACCCTTGATTCGCGGCAAAAAAGCCTGGACATCATACAAAAACGCTTTGACAAGGGCATTATCCCTGAACTCGACCTGAACCAGGCGCAGATTCAGAAGGAAATTGCCGTTGCGGCCATTCCGTTGTACGAGCGGCTCATCGCCAACACCGAGAACGCGCTGAGTATTTTGCTGGGAAAATTCCCCGGAGAAATAGAAACAGGGTATGATCTGAACGACCAGACCTTTCTTCCGGATATACCCGCCGGCTTGCCCTCGAGCATTCTGGAACGCAGGCCGGATGTCGCCGAAGCGATGTATTTATTGGAAGCGCAAACCGCGAAGATCGGCGTTGCCGAGGCCTTGCGGTTCCCGTCCATCACCCTGACAGGCCTTTTCGGGGCGGCCAGCAGCGAATTGTCATCCGTCACCACGGATGGAGGCGTCTGGTCGGTCGGCGGCAGCTTGTTCGGGCCGCTGTTTAATTTCAATAAAAATATTGAGCGCGTGGAAATTGAGAAAGAAAGAACCCGGCAGACATTGTATTTTTACGAAAACAGGGTACTCAATGCTTTTCGAGAAGTTGCGGACGCCTTGAATGAAATTCAAACCTACAAAAGACAGATTTCTTCGGTAGAGCGAAAATACACGGCGGCTAAAAATGCCGCGTTTCTGTCAAAATTGCGCTACGACAAAGGGGTGACCAGCTATCTTGAAGTTCTGGAAACCGAACGCACACTCTTTTCCGTCGGTCTGGAACTTTCCGAATTGAAACAGCAATTCTACAATGCCTATGTAAAACTTTACAAAGCGCTGGGCGGAGGATGGCTTTCCAAAGAGGAAATGGAACAGGTGCAAAATCAACCAGAGGCACCAAAAAAATAGCCCCCTCACTTTAATATGCGCCACTTTTCCGGCCTATCCGCTTTTCGAAGATGCCGCTGTCGGTGCGGGGCTGTCTAAGCTAAGTACTATGGAACAAAAAAAGTTAACCCGAAATAATGTAATTCTCTTAACTTGTTTAATAGTAACGATCTTTTTTTTTCCAGCCTTAGCGACTCATCGATTACTTCTTAGAGACATTATCTTCACGGCTATAATTCTTTCCGGTATTTTTTCACTCGATTTTGCTGAAAAAACCCGCAGAATCCTGATCGCCTCCGGAGCAGTTACCATATGTTTATCCTGGCTTAATTATTTTTTCACCAATGATCTGTTGGGATTTATCTCTTTCCTATCTTTTTTCTGCTTCAACCTGTTTATTACGGTGTTCATGATCAGGCATATCGCCAGGAGTAAACAGGTCACAATAACCATCATCATCAATTCAATTAACGGTTATCTGCTTATCGGAATATTAGGCGCGGTGCTGCTGGCTATGACCGAAATAGTGCAAAAATTCTTTTTGCACATGGATACCCCGGCGATTAATTTTGCAGGCAGTGGTGCTGCGGGATTTCACGACTATCTGTACTTCAGCTTTGTCACCCTGACCACTTTAGGTTATGGCGATATCACACCGGTTTCCGCTTTTGCCAAATCTCTCACCATCGTTATTGCTATTGCCGGCCAGCTTTACTTGACGATTCTGGTTGCCATGCTGGTCGGCAAGTTGTTAAGTAGGCCTGAAAAGAGTAATAATAAATTGTAGTTTAAAAAATTTCAATGACCAAACTCAAAAAGATATCTCTCTGGTACGTTGTGAAAAAAATCCCTCTGGTAAGAAACATCCTGGGAGATACTTTTATCTCCATTCCTTTTAAAATAGAAGGTCCTATGGGAAATCCTAAAGTTACTCCACTGGCACCCAGGGCAGCAGGAGACAGGCTGGTGGAAATTATGAAAAGAACTCTGCAACTCCCGGTTGACATAATCCAGCCCATCATTCCCGCTAAAAAGAAAAATCCGGACCAACCTTGATTATCCATTAAAAATTCGCTAAAAGTATATTCTTAGTGCCTTTGTGGCTAAATTATTAACATCAACTTTTTAAGGGACCACGTGCATTCATCAAAAAACAAAACAAATACGGGCTGGTGGATCCAGGGCAATACAGAGCCGGCAATGGGAGACCATGCCATTCACAGTGCGATTCTCAGGACTACACATCCGATAATCCTGCTTGATATTGAAGGTCAACTTGCAGTTGGACAGGGGGGCAACGTTGCTATCGGGGATGGCGATTTCTCCGGACCGCAGAGTTATCCGCTGGGGGCCTATGTTCCTGCCCTTCATCCGCAAAACCTGGGGGATCCAAGTTTCAAGCAGGCCTATAACCTGCGCTATGCCTATGTTGTCGGCGCCATGGCCAACGGCATCACATCCGTTGAAATGGTTGAAGCCGCTGGACTCGCGGGCATGATCGGGTTTTTCGGCGCCGCCGGCCTTGCTCTTGATAAAATCGAAACCGCTATCGACCGGCTGCAGCAAAGCCTAAAAGATATCCCCTTCGGGTTCAACCTGATTCACAGTCCCCATGATCCTGAGCTTGAATCAGCAACGGTTGACCTTTACTTACGAAGAGGAATCAGGCTTGTCAGTACATCGGCGTATCTCGATTTAACCCTTCCTCTGGTTTATTTCCGGGTAAAGGGAATCCATGTTGACCGCCATGGCCATATCACTTGCCCCAACAAGGTGATTGCTAAAGTTTCTCGGGTTGAAGTTGCCCGCAAGTACTTATCACCTCCACCGCAAAAACTGCTGACACAACTTGTCGACAGGCAAATGATAACCACCCAAGAAGCCCGGCTGGCAGAATCAATACCGGTTGCTGAAGATATGACCGCCGAAGCCGACTCCGGCGGCCATACCGATAACAGACCGGCAATTGCATTGTTGTCGACAATGCTTTCGTTGCGCGATGAACTGGCTGAAAAATATGACTACCATAGAACCCCTTGCGTGGGACTTGGCGGAGGAATCGCTACACCTGCTTCAGCCGCCGCAGCATTTGCAATGGGTGCCGCCTATGTTCTCACCGGCTCCGTCAATCAGGCGTGCATAGAAGCCGGCACATCCGAGACGGTCCGTCATATGCTGGCAGAAGCCAGTCAGGCCGACGTAACCATGGCCCCGGCCGCCGACATGTTTGAAATGGGAGTCAAAGTGCAGGTATTAAAACGCGGCACCATGTTTCCGCTGCGGGCCGCCAAACTGTATGATCTGTACTGCAGCTACGACAGTTACGATGATATTCCTGAAGAACAAAGAACGCTTTTGGAACGGGACATCTTCAAAGGTACTTTCCAGCAAGAATGGCAGCAAACCATGAACTATTTTGCCCAACATGATCCCAAGCAGATCCAACGGGCTGAAAAAAATCCCAAACACAAAATGGCCCTTGTTTTTCGCTCCTATCTGGGCCAATCTTCGAACTGGGCCAACGCGGGTGATCCTTTACGCAAAATCGACTATCAGATATGGTGCGGCCCGGCCATGGGAGCTTTTAACCAGTGGGTTAAAGGATCATTCCTGGAAAAACCTGAAAACCGCAAGACCGTTACCGTGGCCATGAATATTTTGTACGGCGCTGCCGTGGTAACGCGTGTAAGCTGGCTTCGCAGTCAGGAGATTGTCTTGCCGGCGGGTACCGGAAATTTTTCCCCACTGGAGCTTCCCCAAATAATAGAACTGTTGAATTCGTAATTATTTTTGAGATACGTCATTATCGTATCTCAAATAGAAGGATTGTTTGGTATAGTTTTATAAATTTTAAAATGGTGGACACATGAAGCAAATAATAAGAATCTGCCTGGTGTTTCTGTTTTCAGCTGCACTCTTTGCATGTACCTCGGGAAGGCATGGATCTTTCGTCGAAAAAACATATATAGATGAAGCAAAATACGCAAACTTTAAACTGTTAGGGCCTGTTAGCGGCGAAAGCTGTCAAACCAATACTTTATATATATTTCCACAATCAGACCCACCATCAACGGCAAAAGCACTGCGTGCTGCCAAAAATCGATACGACTCAACCGCTTTTTTAGCGGACGTCGCAATCGAAACGTATATAAGGTGGTACTTTCTTTATTCGGAAGAGTGTACAGTTGTCACAGGTGTTGCTTACTCAGCTGAGGTAAGGGTAGAATAGTTTCATGTATCTTCTTTTTAATTATTTCTTACCCAAACAACTAAATCTCAAAGATATAATTATTTAAAGAAAAGGTGTGAATCACGAAAGAACATTTTGATCTTGGTTCGCTGATTGTAATTATAATGACATGTGTTTTATTTCAGAGGAGAGGTTATGGTGAACAAACAGATACAGCTTAGCTATCAGGGCCAGAAGATTCAGATATATGATGAAATGCTGTGCCTGACCGATTTTTGGAAGGCCGTGGGCCGCCCCAAAAACAAATCAGCCCCGCAGTGGTTGGGCCTTCCGCAAACAATCAACTATATCATGCGGCTTGAGGCCAAGATGGGAAAGTCACAGGCCCTGGTGGAAAATCGTCAAAAAGACGGCACCTATGCCCATTGGCAGATTGCTTTGGCCTATTCCAAATTTTTATCAACGGATTTGGAGATGCACATCAATGGTATTTATATGCGATACCAGGCCGGTGATGTGACCCTTGCCGATCAGATTGCAGACAAAGCCGGACCCGAAGGACAGGAGTGGCTTTTAAAGCGAATCGCAAAAAAGGTGAAAGCCTGGTTAAGAATCGAACGACTGCCTGAAAATGTTGTTGAAGATTAATCTAAAAAACAGAAGGGAAGAAATGATTCATGGAATTTGCGGGTTAAGGGCCGGATAGCAAGTCCGGTCCAGATTCATTCGTGTTACGAAATTGTTTAAGACCCCGGAGATATGCAAGGTTTTAACGGCATTCGTATCATACACCTCCGATTTGTCGGGCTGCAGGCCGATTACGGTTTCCGTGTAGAGCTCTTCCATGATCTCAAAGTTTTGGTATCGAACCGGTTTGTTGGAAATAATTCCTCTGACGGTATATGAAATTTTATAAGTGTTATCCGGCAACCTTTCTTTGCTGATAAATACAATGTATTCTTTTATCAGAGCCTCAATACTATTTTGGGATACTGCGCCGCCTTTAACATTAAAATAAAAACCTTTATCCGCAAGCCACCCCTGTAAATCCGCAAGAATTTGTTTTGCCTCCGGTATCGCAAACTTCAAATCCGACACTAAATGACCGCCAAGGTGTACGTTAAAGGCCTCATCAGGGTGGTATTGTCGGGCATATCCGGTTTGCATGCCTCCTAAAGGATCAGGCGGAATGAATTCCCGCGACCAGCGTTTCCACCTGGCAAGATTGATTTCCAATTTCTCGGATATTTCCCTGTTAGTAAAATATTTAATCATATTTTAATCCTATATGGCTGCTTGTTATATCAACATAACAACTGACCTTTGAATGATAATTATCAAAAATAGAACATATACATTTCAGCAGTCAGGGAGCTTTTCGGTAAAACCGCTTCATGGGTAATTATTATTTTAAATCGTGTGATTTCAAACATTTTAGACTGCATAGTTCTCATATAAACACACAACGGATATTTGTAATGTTGTCATACCAATATAACAACCATATTTTTTTGTCAAGTACTTGCAAATACCATTTTTTTGAATTATAGTTTGCAGATCTAAAACTTGAAATTCACTTTTCCAATTCATGAAATAACTGATGAATTCGTAAAAAGTCGAATTCATCAGGTGTTTGGTATTTAGTATTTAGTGTTTTGTTTTAAATATATGCCTATATACCAGCTTGTTAATTTACGACGCCATCAAATATTGAACTAAAAATATGAAGGCAACAAATAATAAAAACAGGCCCAAAACGTCGATTGCCATCGTTGGCATGGGCTGCATTTTCCCAAAATCTTCCGACCTGCAAGGCTACTGGCGCCTGCTCTTCCATGGTGAGGATGCCATAACCGATGTGCCCTCCTCCCACTGGTCACCCCATGATTATTATGATAATGACCCCAAAAAACCGGATCACGTTTACTGCAAACGCGGCGGATTTATCTCACCGGTTTCATTCGATCCGACTGAATTCGGAATTCCACCTAATTTACTTGAAGCCACTGATACCGCCCAACTCCTTGGTATGGTCGCCGCCCAAAAAGCCCTTGAAGATGCCGGTTACGGAGAAAGCGAAGCATTTGATCGCGAGAGAACCAGCGTAATTTTAGGCGTAACCGGAACCCAGGAACTTGTAATCCCCCTGGGCGCTCGACTCGGACATCCCATCTGGCGCAAAGCCCTGGAAAGTTCGGGAATTGATTCTGAAAAAACCGCAGAAGTAATCAATAAAATATCCGATTCCTATGTGTCATGGCAGGAAAACTCGTTTCCGGGACTTTTGGGAAACGTTATCGCCGGCAGGATTTGTAATCGGCTTGATTTCGGGGGCACCAACTGTGCGGTTGACGCTGCCTGTGCAAGCTCTTTGAGCGCTGTCCATCTGGCGGTTTTAGAACTGTTGTCCGGACGCAGCGACATGGTTATCACCGGTGGTGTCGATATGCTGAACGATATCTTCATGCATATGTGTTTTTCCAAGACCGGTGTTCTTTCACCCACGGGAGATATCAGACCGTTTTCGAAAGACGCCGACGGCACGGTGCTGGGCGAAGGGGTGGGATTATTTGTTCTCAAACGGCTGGAAGATGCCCGACGCGACGGCAACAAAATTTATGCGGTTATCAAAGGCATGGGATCTTCCAGCGATGGAAAATCACAGAGTATCTATGCACCCAGGGCCAAAGGACAGCTTAAAGCACTGCAAACGGCATACAAGGACGCCGGCATAGACCCTGCTACCGTCGGGCTGTTTGAAGCCCACGGCACCGGCACAAGAGTTGGAGACGCAGTGGAATTTCAGGCCTTAAACCGGCTGTTGGAAAACGCGGACAAAAATAAAAACAGCTGCGCCCTCGGCTCGGTAAAATCTATGATCGGCCACACCAAGGCCGCGGCCGGCGCTGCCGGTTTGATGAAGATCGTGCTGGCCCTGCATCACAAAGTCCTGCCGCCGACCTTGAAAATCGACCAGCCTGATCCTAACTTAAAGATCCATGAAAGCCCCTTGTACCTGAACACGGAGACCAGACCCTGGTTCTCTTCAAAGGATCACCCGCGCAGATCAGGTGTCAGCGCTTTTGGCTTCGGAGGCAGCAATTTCCATTTAGTGCTCGAAGAATATCGCCCGGACAAAGAAGTAGTTTCCTGGGATGGAGCCGTTGAAATCGCGGCGCTGTCAGCTCCCGATGCACAGGGGCTTGTCGAACATTTGAACAGCTTGAAAGCTGTCATCACAAGCGCAGCCTCCTTTCAAGAAATTTCGATTAAAGCCGCTCAAACAAGAAGCGATTTTTCCCCAACAGATCCTTGCCGTCTTTTGGTAGTCCTGGAGCGCTCCATGGATCTTGCGCGGTTGTTTGACCGTGTTACGCATGCACTGGAGTTAAACGGCACAACAAGCTCGTGGCATGAAAAGAACATCTACTATGGGTGCTCAGATAAATCCGGCAAGCTTGCTTTTGTTTTTCCGGGCCAGGGCAGCCAGTATGTCGGTATGGGTCGTGATCTTGTCTGCAATTTTCCGGAGGCTTTCAAAATTCTGGAAAATGTTAACAAAAAATTCGAAAGCTCATCTTATGTCACTGATTTTATTTACCCGCCCCCTGCCCTGACCCCCCGGGAAAACAAAAAACAGCAGGAAAGATTGAGGGCAACGGATATCGCTCAACCAGCTATCGGGGCCGTGAGCATTGCCATGCAGCAGGTTCTGCAAGGATTCGGCGTTCAACCGGACGCAACCTGCGGGCACAGCTTTGGTGAATTCTCGGCTCTTTGTGCAGCCGGCTGGATCGATCTGGATACGTTTTTGCACCTTGCCATCACCCGGGGCCGCTTGATGGCCACAGCCGGTCAAACTAACGGCGCCATGCTGGCGGTCAAAGCTCCTTTGAACGAACTGGCTGATATGATCAATAAGTCAGATTTAGATGTGGTTCTGGCCAACAGAAACAGTCCCCAACAAGGGGTTTTGTCAGGATCAATCGAAGAGATTTCCAGGGCTGAAAAAATTTGCAAACAGCAAGGATTCAAATCAATTCTTTTACCGGTATCGGCTGCTTTTCACAGCCCTCTGGTTAAAGATGCCCAGAAACCTTTCCATCAAACCTTAAAGACAATCGACATCAAGCCTTCAGACGTACCGGTTTTTTCCAACACAACCGGCACCCCCTATTCGCATGATCCTGAAGAAGTCAAAAAACTACTGGGTGAACATCTACTGTGCCCCGTCGATTTTTTAAGTGAAATCGAGAATTTATATGCATCCGGCGTTAGAACATATATTGAGGTTGGTCCTAAATCGGTTTTGACCGGACTTGTCAAAGCAATTTTAAAAGATCGCGACTTTGAAGCCCTGGCCCTGGATGATTCCGCGGGCAGACGCTTTGGACTGGCCGATCTTGCCGCCACACTTAGCCACATCGCCTCTTTGGGCCATCGGGTTGATTTAAGCAAATGGCAGGAGGCTCACACGCAAACGCGAAAACAGCTCATGAGCATTCCCATTGCAGGTGTAAATTATCGCCCGCCAACACCACCGGAACTGCAATCCAGCAGACCCGCAGCGTCGGCCGACCAAAAGCGTACCGATAGTGGAAATAAAAACACCATGAAAAATACGCAGCAACAAGAAAAGTTCATTCTGGATGCTTTAAAGGTTGTTCAGGAAGGCCTGAAATCGATGCAGGCACTCCAAGCGCAGACCGCCGAAACTCATCAGATGTTTTTACAGACCCAGAGCGAGGCCGGCCGCACTCTGCAGAATATGATGGACAATACCCAGCGTCTGGCGGAAGCTTCACTTGGACTAAAAACAACAGTTGACCCTTCCAATTTCAAATCCGACCGCAGCCTGAACCAATTTGAACCCGAAGAACAAATTGCGCAGATTCAAGCTACCCACAAAACGCTCTACGACCAGGCGCTGCAACCGGCTGCAGCGGAATCCGAAACAGCCTCGACTTTGATCCGGGAACCTGACTTGACCATTGACAAAAAAACACCCTTGCCGTCCGGCAGTTCTCAAAAAGAATTGGGGAACAGCATGCTGGAGGTGGTCAGCCAATTGACCGGTTATCCCGTGGAGATGCTCGATCTGAACATGGATATTGAGGCTGATCTGGGCATCGACTCCATCAAACGAGTTGAGATACTCTCCACCCTGGAAGAGAAAGTGCCCGGCCTGCCCCCTGTTTCCCCCGAAATCATGGGAAGCCTGAAAACCCTGGGCCAGATCATCGACTACCTTACTCAAGATAGCGACAACGACACGCTTTCCCATGACCACAGTGCAGATGAACCGTCCCTTGATATAGAACATCAGACGCTGGAGAACAGCATGCTGGAGGTGGTCAGCCAATTGACCGGTTACCCCGCGGAGATGCTCGACCTGAACATGGATATTGAGGCGGATCTGGGTATCGACTCCATCAAACGGGTTGAGATACTCTCCACCCTGGAAGAAAAAGTGCCCGGCCTGCCCCCTGTTTCCCCCGAAATCATGGGAAGCCTGAAAACCCTGGGCCAGATCATCGACTACCTTACTCAAGATAGCGACAACGACACGCTTTCCCATGACCACAGTGCAGATGAACCGTCCCTTGATATAGAACATCAGACGCTGGAGAACAGCATGCTGGAGGTGGTCAGCCAATTGACCGGTTACCCCGCGGAGATGCTCGACCTGAACATGGATATTGAGGCGGATCTGGGTATCGACTCCATCAAACGGGTTGAGATACTCTCCACCCTGGAAGAAAAAGTGCCCGGCCTGCCCCCTGTTTCCCCCGAAATCATGGGAAGCCTGAAAACCCTGGGCCAGATCATCGCCTACCTCGCGGATGCTGATGCTGATAAAACTGATGCTGCTGAAAATGAAACTGCAACCGATTCCCACGCATTATCAAAGCCTGATATAGTTGAATCAACCGCACCGGCCGGCATTACCAACAAAGATTTGTCGGACGTTTCACCTAAAAATTTGGCAGCCGGAATCGAAAGAAAGGTTGTTGCCGTTGTCGAGAAACCGTTTAATCCCGGCGATCGATTGGCGCTGCCCCCAGGCCGCAAGGTTTTTGTCACCGATGACAAAACCGGTCTTGCCAAAGCGATAGCTGATGAATTTGCATCCAATAATATCGATACCGTCCTTATCCCCGTTGACAGTCTGCCGGAAATACTAAACGGCCACAACGCTGTCAGCAAAGCTGCCGGCCTGGTCATTGTTGCCGACAATGTTTTGAATCATGGGAGCCGACTGGATCAACAAGGCCCTAAATTTCTCAAAGACGCTTTTTTGCTGACCAATTATCTGGCGCCGGATCTTATCGATTCCGCGGCAAAAGCCGGCGCTTTTTTAGCGACCATAACGCGCCTAGACGGCGCTTTCGGCTTTAAAGGCCGGGGCTTTGCCGATCCTTTGCAGGGCGGACTCGCCGGTCTTGCCAAAACCGCCTCGATTGAATGGGACGGTGTCTGCTGTCGCGCCTTTGACATCGCTCCGCAGTGGGAAGCAAATAAAGAAATGGCCCGGGCCGTTGTATCAGAACTGATTCATGCCGACCTTTCAGAATCTGTCGAAATTGGCCTGGATTCCGACTCCCGCAATATTTTAAAGCTTGAAGCAGCACCACACCCCCAGGGTGAAATAGACCTCAATGCGGGCGACGTGGTGGTGGTTACCGGAGGAGCCCGCGGTGTAACCGCTGCAGCCTCCGCTGCCCTGGCAAAGCATGTAAAACCGACTCTCGTTCTGCTGGGACGTTCTCCTTCTCCCTCACCCGAACCCGAGTGGTTGCTTGCCCTTGAAGAAGAGGCCGAGATCAAAAAAGCGATCCTTGAAAACGAATACAGCGGAACCACGGCAACGCCCATGCAGATTGAAAAAGCATTCAAAAAGCATATGGCAAATCGCGAAATTACGCAAAATCTGGAACAAATCAAAAAAGCCGGCGCGGCTGTGCTTTACTATTCGGCCGACGTCCGCAATTTTGATGCTATCAGCGCGATTCTTGACGAAGTCCGCTCAACTCACGGCCCCATAAAAGGTATTATTCACGGCGCCGGCGCCCTGCAAGATCGTTTGATTATTGATAAGACCATAAAGCAGTTTGAAAATGTCTTCGATCCCAAGGTCCTGGGCCTCAATGTACTGCTGGAAGCAACCAAACAGGATGCTCTCAGGTATCTTGTACTTTTTTCATCCGTGGCCGCCCGCATGGGAAACAACGGTCAGGTCGACTATGCCATGGCCAATGAAATACTCAACAAAATCGCCCAGCAGGAGTCGCTAAAGCGTCCGGACTGCAAGGTCGTCTCCATTAACTGGGGGCCGTGGGACGGCGGCATGGTATGTGCGGCCTTAAAGCGCAAGTTTACGCAAAGCGGCATCGAGTTGATCCCCCTAAATGCCGGTGCCATGTGTATGCTCTATGAAATGCAAGGTGATAATAATTCTCCGGCAGAAGTCGTCATCGGTGCCAACATCATTTCCCCGCGGGCAAATAATAGATACGAGACTACCTGTTTGACTCCCCGGCTATCCCCTGTGGAGCCGTCAGATGAAAAACTATCTTTGACCCTTAAACGTGAAATCGATCTCGATCGATACCCGATTCTGGAAGCACACATCCTGGATGGAAAACCGGTGGTTCCCTTCGCGCTCATTACCGAATGGTTAGGCCATGGCGCCCTGCATGACAATCCGGGCCTTTTGCTGCACGGCCTCGATGACATGCGGATTTTCCAGGGGATCAAGCTGAACGGCAACAAAAAACTCATCCGTCTTTTGTCGGGCAAGCCGCGCAAAAAAGACTCAATCTATGAGGTCAACGTTGAAATCAGGGACGGCTTGAAAGATGGCATTGACATAATCCATTCCGGGGCTACGGCGATTTTAGCAGATACATTGGAAGCACCGCCGGTTTTCAATATATCCGAGGATATCGCTTCAAAGCCCTATGCCAAGAGCATGGATGAAATCTATGAAAAGATTCTCTTTCACGGCTCTGCGCTGCGTGGACTCCAGGAAATCATGGGGTACTCTTCCCGCGGAATGGTGGCCCGGGTATCAGCGGCACCTTCGCCTGCAAAATGGATGAAAGAACCGTTGCGGACAAAATGGATCGGTGATCCGCTGATTCTCGATTCAGCCTTTCAGATGGCGATCGTCTGGTGCTTTGAAGAGAAGTCGGCTGTTTCCCTGCCGAGTTACAGCGCCAGTTATCGCCAGTATCGTACCGTTTTCCCCGCAGATGGAGTTATAGCCGTTCTGGAGGTCAAGGAGGCATCCAGCAGCAAAATGAAGGGTGATTTCACCTTCCTCGACTCTGATGGTGTCGTAGTGGCGCAATTAACCGGTTATGAAGCTGTAATGAATGCATCGCTTTCCAGGGCCTTCAACAAAGCACGTGCCGCCTAACTAGTGTCCATCCATAAATAGTCTTTTTGCCCAATATCTGCGTTATGCTCAAAAAATAATCCTCGGAATATCAACGAGATGCCTGCCCCATGGGCCAGATTCCTTCTACTTAGTGCTCTAATTCGCAAATTCGATAACGTATTTTTATCAGGACAACTGTCCCGACAAGCTGAAGTCAAAAAGTTTGAAATTTGAAGTGCCTAAAGTGAGCTAAAGTTGAGGAACGCGCTTGCAGCGCGAGCAATTATAATTAAAATTGATAGAATACCTTAACTTTAGGCACTTTAGTTCACTTTAGGCACTTTAAACTTATGGATAAAATGAATAAACCAAGTTATTAATACGTGACCGTATTTAAGAATACGTGTACTTAGTGTCCCTGAAAACCTTTTGTCTGGACCTGGCGGCATTCACGAGGACATCGACGTTGACGTCAACATAGTCAAAGACCCTGGCTTTGCTTTTTCCGGGTGCCGGCCGCAGTACCCGGCCAAGATACTGCATTACCCGTCCGCTGAATTTTATAGGTGTTACCAGAAACAGGGACGACAAATCCTGATGATCAAAGCCCTCCCCTATCAACTGGCCCGTAGCCACCAGCACTTTGACGTCGCCCTGATTCAATCGATCAATAACGTCCTGCCGCTGAACATCGCTGAGATCGCCTGTCAACAGTTCGGCAAACACTTTATGTTTGTATCGTAAAAGAGCCTGCAGAGTTTCACAGTGTTTTTTTCGATCCGACAGCACCAGACAGATGCCCGCAATACTGCCTGTTTCCCGGGCAATATCAGAGGCGATCAGATGGTTGCGCTTGTCGTTGGCGGTGAGTTCCGACATCATCTTGCTGTATTCGTTTATTGGATCGTAATAGGGTTTAAAGTCCGTTTCCCTGACAATCACTTCAGCGGATAAAACGTCGCCGCTTTCCACCAGGCGGCGTTGGTCGATCTTGTGATGCAAATCGCCAAGATGCCAGAAAATCACTTTTGTCAGTTTATCCCGGCGCCAGGGCGTTGCCGAAAGCCCCAGCATGTATTGTGAGTCGAATTCGCTTACAGCTTCGGTAAAGGTTCGGCTTGGGCAGCGATGACATTCGTCAACCACCAGAAAGCCGACCTGCTGGGCCGCTTCTTCTGCGCATTTATATAGCGATTGCACCAGGGCAACCGTAATTTTTTCCCCGACAACCTTTCTGCCGCCGCCGATAAAGCCGACTTCATCTGCCGGGACCCCTAAAAATTCTTCTGTTTTTCGGACCCATTGATGTGCCAGGTCTTTGGTGTGCACTACAATCAAGGCGGGCTGCCTGCGCTTTGAGATCATATACAGGGCCATTACCGTTTTTCCGCTTCCGGTGGGCGCACTCAGAGTACCGAACTCTTTGGCCAGCATGGTCTGCATTGCTTGCTGCTGAAATAATTTTAACTCGCCGTTAAAACTGTAATTTACAGGCGGCAGACTGTGTCTGCGGTCATCGATCTGATATAATATATCATCGCGCCTGCAAAGCAGTATCAGCTGCCGAAGGTAACCCCTTGGTATCCATAAGCCGTGGTCCCGAACTTTATCAAAAAACCGCAGCTCTCTGGGGGTGCCCCGATTCCAGCGCCCCAGCCTCTCATTTTCAAGCCATTTGGGGTTCAAGAATTTCAGTTTTTCCATAAGCTCTTCCCTCAATTTTGACGGGATTGCGCTTAAACGAAGATTATTTTTAATAATAATTTTCATGTTTTTCAATTTTGCTACATTCTGCTTAAGCTCGATTAGGGGGAAAGTTTGTGTTTTGCTGGCAAAACTTATTTATTGCCACTAAGACCCCAAGGCACGAAGAAAGAATAATAAAATAAACGAAAATATTCAAGTGCTGCCCATCCATAAATGAATTGGAGCACTAAGCAGTTTCCAATTCATACAACCCTTTTTGTTTGACACGCACAATTCATCTCTTTATGTTAGGCGCTTAGTTATGAATTTTGTGCATTTTATGGCAAAACTTTTTCGTATCCATTCATGGAGTAATTGAACTAGTGGAAATTCCAAATAACAAATCCCAAAAAACAAACAAATTACAATGACCGAAATTCAAAATTCCAAACCTTATAATCGTGAAGAAGGCCAAACGAATTGAAAAAGATATTTTCATCAATACTGGAAAAATTAAAATAGTTAAGTTCTTTAGTATTTGGAATTTGGTGCTTGTAGTTTGGAATTTATTTGAAATTTGCTTGTCCGCCGTCTTTTTGGCGGGATGCTTGTGATTTGTTATTTCCGGCTTGTCCGGGCTGGGGCATTAAGATGAAAATTAATTTAAAAAAATGGCAGGCCGATATGTTAAACGAGTTGCTCGAACAATTTCCTGCCAATCCCGCTAAAGCTCTCGAGGAACAGGTATCGGTTATTACATACGGCGATCTATCCGTAGGCAATGGTTGGTACAAGCAAGGGCGAGTTGAGATTTCACCGGCGATTAGACATCCCAGGATGCTTATTGAAAGAACCCTGCATGAATGCGGGCATGGTATTGAAGAATGGCTCAATAAGAATGGGCACGCTCTTTATGCATACAATCTTGAACAAATAGCTGATGGTTTCGCTCTTGCTTTGTTGTATCCGAATATTCTGATGGAGCCGCAACTGAAAAAGATAAGAAAAATTTATAGTGAATCGCTCTTTCCGGAAGGTTTTCCGAGTATTGATACTGAAAACTTAATTGCAAAGTATGTGCGCCATGCGGAAGAACTTATGCAAAAGAGTTTTTTTAAACATGGCGTCAAGGTATCATCCTTATTGTCAGGCCTGTTTGACCAACAAGAAGACGGTTTTCTAAGGCGTTATTCAACTAAAGCTAATATTTAATTGATTCACTAATTCGATCAAGCTGCAAGAATTGGAACATCGATCCTTAAAGGTCAAGTTGGGTGGTGATAGCCTTGCCTATAGCTTCCATCTCAGTGTAAGAAATCGATCCTGCTGAATTGATTAGCCGCTTCTTGCTTACCGTGGTAATCTGATCTGCCATCGCCTTGGCCTTTTTACCACGAAGCGTCACATATGCTTCAATTGGGTAAAGTTTACCAACATTGCTCGTTATGGGCACAACTTGAACTCTATTCAGATAATGATTGGCAGCATCATTGCTTACGATGACGGCTGGTCTCTTTTTGCGGATTTCACCTCCGATGGAAGGATCGAAGTTAATCCACCACACTTCACCTCTCTTCATCATTCAAATCTCCAATTGTGCCTTCGGCCCACTCAAGGGCTTCGGACTCCCTGATTCTATCAGCAGCCATCTCTTTATATGCAGCATACATATTTTTTTTTACAACATGTGGGCGAACTAAATCTTCAATAAAACGGCTGATTTTTCGTGGCCCAATGACTGTCCGTAAACCGTCATAAACCTCTTCGTCTATGGTCACAGTGAGTTTCTTTTGCATTACAACCACCTCCTTCATTGATGTACGTATAGTAACACGTGTAGCGTTTGGGGTCAAGATGCCAGAAATTTTTTCTACGAGGCAGAACGTTAATGATGAACAGTGCCGGATAAATTTCGTACATTTTTAGATTGAAGTTTTGCCCAGCAAGCCGTCATCGAGTATCTGCTGGAAATACTCTTTCACTGTTTGCTCAATATCGACAAGATTTTATCAACCTTTGTTGTTGATTATATTTAGGTATTTACAGTATTTTTAATCAATTTCTTGGAAATATTAGCTGTCATATTTCTGGGGGCAAATCTATTGGTAAAAGCCAAAAATGAATTCTTTATTCCGGCAATTACAGAAAGCTTTTTCGCAAATAATGCATTTACACCAATTATTGCAACATCTCTGGATCGCATTCTAGCGCTATTTGCCCAAAGGCCTTTTTTCTTTTCACCAATACCGGCGGTATCAAAAAAATTGGTGCTCGTAGCACCAGGAGACAAGCAGGTCACAACTACTTGATAGTCTTCCAGCTCTTTTGCCAGGGCCTCAGAAAAATTGAGCACATAGCTTTTTGTGGCGGAATAGGCTGCAAGATAAGGTACTGGTTGATATGCTGCAGTTGAAGCGATATTCAAAATATATCCTTTTCTTCTTTTTTTCATTTCATTGCCAAAGAGTGTGCAGAACTCAGTTAATGTCGTTATATTTAACTGAATCATTTCTTCAACTTTACTCATCTCTAAATCAATATGCTCTCCTTGAACTCCAAAACCGGCATTATTTATGAGAACATTAATCTCTGCATTCTGAATAAGCGTTTCTTCATAAACAGTTCGAGCTGATTTGACCTTTGACAAATCGACAGACATTGTCATAACTAAAATATCGTACTGTTTTTCAAAACTAACCTTTATATCATCAAGTTTTTCTCGATTTCTGCTTGCTAAGAAAAGATTATAACCCTTCTCTGCAAAAATAGTTGCAAAATCATAACCAATGCCGGATGTTGCACCTGTAATTAATACAGTATCTTTTTTTGCCTCCATATTACCCCCCGAATTTATTCACTTTATCTATTATATCAAGCTATTCCTGTGTACTGACCACATTGGCACCCCATTGGCGACCCATGGATGTTCGTTAACAATTCCAAACCCTGAAGCGGGGTATCCATCGGGGCACATGGGCCATGTACTCCAAATATGGCTCTCCGAACCTCTGTTTTAGTTCTTTTTCCTCGAGAAAGGGGAGATAAAGCATTTTTCCGGCCAAGAAAACTATCGTCCACAGGAAAAGCGGCCAGGAATTGAATAGAACGGTTTCCCCCAAAAGTATGAGTATCGCTCCGGAAATCATAGGGTTTCTGACATATCGGTACGGGCCGGTGATAACCAGTTTTTTAGGTGGCTCCCAAGGTGCGGGCGTCCCCTCACCGGACTTAGTAAAAAGTGTAGCTGTTCGTATTGCCAAGTAAATTCCTGTCGAGATGATTGCCATCGCCAGAAAGAATGTAACCTCAGTCGGGTATTGTAAATCAAGAGAAAATCGCGTTCCTCTCGAGACAATCAATATCGCCGTCGGAACGAACACCAGCACAATGCCGGGTAAAATAATGATCGCTTTCATTAAACTCCAAGTCATAATTATTTTCCTCAATTCAGCTTTACCTAATTGCGCGCAAATCCGTGTGTGCTCAATGTCCCAGTGTATATTTGCCCCGGCCTCAAGATGATAATGGCATCATCCTGCAACTTCTCTACTTCTGTTATGGGCTCAACATAATGCTCAAAGGTCCCAAAATGGACCGGAAGACAAAGAGCCGGTTTGATGATATTTGTTATACGACGCAACATATTGGCTGAAAGTGTTAACGTCCCCACCCAGCTACCTTTTTTGGCCGCGCCCATGTTGGGTATCAGTATGTCGTAGTTCGCGTACTCTGGACCTCACGACTCACGTTCTCAGAGACACAAACC
>JACNIG010000052.1 GCA_014383215.1 Candidatus Desulfatibia vada
TTTCCTATATGATAGTTGAATTTTGACCCACCCCGGAAACGTTGAAGAGTACATCTGGTAGTTATAACCTGTTGGTGTCTGAAAAATTGCTCTCCTTATATTAATCTGATTGAAATTTTATGCTGGCCGTAATCTAGATAAGCGGATCAAATAGCCTTAAACAGCGATTTTCGCATCGTGATTTAGGTAACTACTTAGGTTTTTTTCCGCCTGAAGCGGGATATTTTAAGAATAGCAAAGCTTGGGCTCGATATTTTCAAGTAAATCACCAGAAGACGTGTCAGGAAGGCGCCGATAACCGTGATAACTACGGCTGTAAAAATGTTGTTTGCGTTGGCGTTGTTTGCCATCAAATTAACCATAAGGCTTAAAATAAACCCCCAGATAGCTGAAATTTCGGGGTAAAAATTATCTTTCATGCTGGCAGGCTGATCGTCGTTTCGCATTATGTCGCAAATGATGCCGCCGCCTGAGGTGGTTATGACTGCCAGGATGGGACCCCAGAGAACTAACGGGAACGCTTTTGCCGCCAGAGCCGCAATGACGCCGAACACGGTAAACGCCGCAAGTCCAATGGCGTCCGCAATCATGAAAACGTAGTTTGAAGAAAAGTCCACCGTTTTCTTGCTGATTGAGCGAATCCTTAGAATAAGCCACCGATTTCCCGTTGAGCGATAAAGCCAGCTGTAAATGTATGTAGCAAGAAAAAGCGCCAGGGTTGTGGCAATGACGATATACAAATAGATAGGCTGTTTCATGAAAAAGACCGGATAGGAACCCGTCATGATGTCGCGCACCGTACCTCCGCCAAGAGCGAATATAGAGACAAAAATAAACGAGCCCAATAGACTGTACTTTTCGGCAATGGCAAGCCTGAGAGCGTGTAATGAATAGGCCAGAGTCCCTATCATGACAATGTAAAAATACCACCAGCTATTGACGGTGACATTCAGCATGACCGGGAACAGATAACCTTTTATTATTCTTGAATAGGCACCGCTCTGTTTAAGTTTCGTTATGGCTCCGTTGATTTCTTTCACGGTTTTTTGACTCACCGACTTCTTGCTGAGTATGTAATGGATGTTCTTTGTTTCGAATTTAAGGGGATAATAGCGCTTCACATCGTTTGACCAATTGTTTTCAAAGATGAGCGCGGACGCTACGGTTCGGTCAACAAGTATGGCAGCGGCTTTTTTATTGATAAGGTTGATGAAGCTGGTGGCATCCTCGTCGGCCGGGAGAAGATATTTTGAATTATTCGGATCTTTGATGAAAAGATTGATGGTGTCGCTGGTGTACCTAAATCCCTTTGTCACGCCCAGCTTTATGTTGTTCTTTTTGACAAAGTCCAACAAACTGTTCACGGTCTTAAATGAAAATGAGTGCTGGCCGTCGCGGTTGACATAAAGGACTGTCGTCTCTTTGCGGACCGGATCGCTAATCCAAAAATCCTGTTCACGTTCAGACAGCTTTATGGCATTGAGGCCCATATCCAGCTGTCCGTTTTTCAGCATCTGTAATTGCTTTTCCCATATACATTTCGTAAATACCAGGTCATAATCAATTTCTTCCGCAATGGCCCGAATCAGTTTGATGTCAAGCCCAAAAAGGGTTCCATGCCCATGAATGTCTTTGCTGTATTGGTACGGATATAGATTGTGCCAGCCCACTTTCAAGGTCCGATGCGGGTTCTCTATCATAACACTTTGACGTTCCTGACTCCCTGAGACTGAACCCGGGATAAACAAGGCAAGGAGAATCGTTATTCTCGCTATAAGAGTCATCAGTCCGATATTTAGGACGCTACACTTTCTCATTCATCTTATCTCTTAATACCCAGGAATATTTAAACCTCACTATCTTTCTTTCTCTCAAAACCAATTCCTCCCCAGTCTGTGGATTCCACCCATTCCGTTTACCCTTATCCTTGACACACAATTTTCCAAACCCAGTGATAAGGACATCTTCACCGGATTCCAATGTCTGTTTTATTATTTCCAAGAGGGATTCGACCAGACGAGTTGAGTAAGATCTGGGAAAAGTCATTTCTCTGGAAACGGAATCCATCAGGTTGGCTTTTGTAAGGGCCATGGTAGTAACCTCAATTTAAGATGCTTTGGATGCTGTTTTCGATGGCGATACCGATAAGACATTCTTCTTCCGAAGCTTCATATAAAAAATTATAATTATATCTAATTTTTCCTTGATACTGTTCCTTCAACTCCATCTCTCCGTCTTTACCCATACGAATAAGAGTTCCTGAACATTCAGGACACGCAGGGCCACATTCGATTTCAGCTTCATAGAAATACGGAACCCAGCCTTGTTCAATTGATTCTTCAATGGAATTTATTTCTATGCCACAGATTACACATTTCATGTTTTATCTCCTTTTTTGATGTGCTCGGAGAAAATAGCTTTAAATTCATCATATTGTCAAGTGTTTGCCTCGGGGACACAGGGAAACGTCAAAGCCGCTGATAAATCGTTAGTATTAGGAGTTTCCGGGGGCCTCAGTGAGATGTTAAAGAAAAGGATCGTTAACAGGGCGTTCATCAGGCCTGTATCGTTTAAGGAACTTCTCGTGGCAAAGTTACCACCAGCCCCCCGGCTCAGGCAAAAATAACGGTGGGCGACAAATTAATATGTTTCGGGAAATTAGACACCATCAGGGATGAGCTGGCAGAAGCTTATCCTTAGGGCTCACCCTTAGAGCTATCTTGCAGTTGCCAGCTATTTATTTCGTGGGTGTTTTTTCCTGTAATGCCACCAGACGATCGCGGCCACAATAATCACAACTACCGGGATTAGAGCCAGCCAGATGAACTCTTCGACCAGAGCCGCACCGGCAACTGCACTCCCAAGAAAAATACTTACAAATATGATACGCCAGTCAGAGTATACCCCCGCAAAAAAGGTAGAGATGGCAAGAACGAGAAGGGCCACAAGCCCGGCATCGGCACTATTCATCCGTCCTGTGTAGTTGAGCAGAAAAACCAGATGTACGGCAACAAGATACCCGACCCAATGGATAATTTGACGCCGTATGATTTTAAACCTGCTTTCCCCCCGCTGCTTCACGCGTGACCATTCCATGAAGATGCTGCCGCCCCAAAAGAGGGGCGCCATTGCAACCCAGTACCAGAAGCCCTTTGAAGGGGCAAAATCTGTGAGGGCAATACCTGCCCCTGATAGAAGCAACAGGCCGAGTAGAACAATTTCATCCAGATGGATTGTTCTTGAGAACTTCTCCATTTTTGGAGATGATGTCGCAGTAGTTGTTGAAGATCCGTTTTGCGAACTCTTAGACATGATTTTCTCTTTGCCTCCTCAATAAAGGTCTCGCTTCGTCAGCATTACCGACTGCCGTCCGGCCTTCTCCGACGAGAAAAGGGCACAGCGACAATGAGCAGGACGGTGTTTGAAAATCATAGCACATAATTGATAAATTGACAAACCGTCCTGAAGATGGCCATATTAAGGGTAGATTTGAAAGGCCTGTTTTTCTAATATCCGGGTTTATACATATTAATTTTGAGGAATTCGTAAAAACTCAGAAAGCACCCGTTATTGTCATTCCCGTGAAAACGGGAATCCAGGAAAATCAAATGCTATAGACTCCCGCTCCCCGATCGGAGTCGAGGACAAGCTTCGCGGGAGTGACGGCCTTGGAGACTTTTTACATGAGTATCAACTTTGGAGGGATAAAATGGATTTGAAGGTTATGTTTACGACGTTTGGAATGATATTCTTAGCTGAATTAGGTGACAAGACTCAACTGGCGACCTTTGCCTTTGCAGCTGAAAGCAAGACTCGATTAGCTGTATTCCTGGGATCTGCAGGCGCTCTCATATTGACATCTTTATTAGCGGTTCTCTTTGGCTCCGCCGTGGCCAGGCTGATCCCTCCAAACTATATTAAAATGGGTGCAGGGGCGTTATTTGTCATTCTGGGATTATGGATGTTATTGTTCCCGGGAGGCAAATAACACTATATTATTCGATCGTCCGCCAGTCAATTACCGGCCGGCTTAAATAGCCTTGACAGGCCAAATGCATTTACCATATCGGTGAAGATTTCTCCCATAAGCTCATCCGCATTGTCTCGCCCAAACAAATGGTAACGTTCGGCCTTCCCGTTAATAATCTGGGTTGCAAGAGTCGCCTTCCCTTTTATCAGTCTGGCCTCGTAGCTCATTCTGGCCACCCACTCCCGGCCCTCAAGATCAAGGGAAAATTCCCTCAGGACGATCATCAATTCGAGTTTGCCTGATGTTTTTTCGGGGAGCACCTCCGCTCCTGAGTTTTCCAGCTTTCTCTTGAATGCCTCCCTCATGAGATCAGGGACGTTGAATATCCCCACCTTGAATTCCTTCTTATTATAATCAGCTACGCTCAAGGAGATGTTGCCTGAAAATCCCTGAAATTCTTTTTCTGCCTCTTTGCCCAGGACCGTCTTTGATGCCCGCTCATCATCAACCGTCAATGCCACTAACCGCCCTTTCAGTTGTTTTGAAGGGGGCGGAAGCTTATAAAGAACCTG
>JACNIG010000432.1 GCA_014383215.1 Candidatus Desulfatibia vada
TTTTAAACCTAAACATAATCAATAACGATCGCATGTCTTTTGAATACTTCATAGGTGGTCGCTACCTCAGGTCCAAACAGAAAGAAACGTTTCTTTCATTAATTACTTTTCTTTCCGTAGCCGGTGTTGCGGTGGGCGTTATGGCCCTGATTGTAGTAATTGCAGTTATGGCCGGCTTTGAAGCCGACTTGAAGTCCCGTATATTGGGAGTTGAGTCGCATGTGGTTTTAATGCGTCACGGCGAATCTTTTAGCGATTATCAGAGCGTGTCAAAATATGTGAACAAGTTAGAGGGTGTTGAAGCGGCAACGCCTTTTATTTACACTCAAGTCATGCTGCGCAGTTCATCCGGTGTTGCCGGTGCTGTGCTCAGGGGTATTGACCCTCAATCCGCCGGTCGGGTAATTAAAATTTTAAAAAGCGATTCTTTGCAAAATTTAGATAAGATGCATAAGGAAAAAGGCGTGACCGCTTCTATGCCCGGGATCATTTTAGGCCGGGAGCTTTCCAGAAGTCTGGGGGTCATTATTGGTGATGCTGTTGCTCTGATATCATCAAGAGGCATGATATCTCCAGTGGGATACTTGCCGGCTATGAAGCGGTTTAAGGTGGCAGGTATTTTTGAGGCCGGCATGCATGAATATGACAGTTCTCTGGCTTACGTTCATCTGCAGGATGCTCAGAAAATTCTAAGAATGTCTGATGCTGTAACCGGTATCGAAGTGCGGGTTAATGATATCTATCAAGCCAAGAAGATAGCGGAAAAGATAGTTGCCGGCTTGGGATTTCCTTACTGGGCCAGGGACTGGATGCAGATGAACCACAACCTCTTTTCGGCGCTTAAACTGGAAAAGACGGTTATGTTTATAATTTTAGTGCTGATTGTTTTGGTGGCCGCCTTTAACATCGCCAGCACGCTGATCATGATGGTAATGGGAAAAACAAAAGATATAGCCATATTAAAGGCCATGGGTTCTACGGATAAAAGCATCCGTAAAATTTTCATCTTCAACGGGATGATCATCGGTTCAGTTGGAACTGCGCTGGGAATTTGCCTGGGGATTTTTCTGTGTAAAATACTGGAAAAATACAAATTCATTGAGCTTCCAGGGGATGTTTACTATATCACAACCCTTCCTGTAAGACTTGAGTCTTTAGATGTTTTTATGATTGCCGCTGCCGCCATCGTGATATGTTTTTTAGCAACACTATATCCGGCTCATCAGGCATCCAAACTCAATCCTGTTGAGGCAATTCGTTATGGTTAGCTCCGAAAACACTGACAAAAAGACTGATGCGGATCGATTGATCGTTGTCAGGGAGCTATGCAAAAGTTTCAATAACAGTGGTTCCCGTATAGATATCCTCAAAGGGGTAAACCTTGAGCTGGATGCCGGAGAGACGATTGCAGTTGTTGGCGCTTCCGGAATCGGCAAATCTACGCTACTTCACTTGCTTGGAGCGCTGGACCGGCCCGACAGCGGGACCTTTTTTTTTCAAGGAGAGGATGTATTTCTTTTTGACAGTTTAAAGCTGGCAAGATTTCGAAACGAGTTTGTAGGATATGTCTTCCAGTTTCATCATCTTCTCCCCGAGTTTTCCGCGCTTGAAAATGCGATGATGCCGGGATTGATTAAAGGGCTGGGTAAAAAAAAAGCACGGAAAGCTGCGGAGTCAATTCTTGTTAAGGTTGGGCTCAAAGATCGTTTATTCTACAGGGTCGGCAAGCTTTCAGGAGGTGAACAGCAAAGGGTGGCTCTGGCGAGAGCCCTAGTTCTTAAACCGGTTGTGCTTCTGGCCGATGAGCCTACCGGTAATTTGGACAAGAAAAACAGCGAGCAGGTCCACGAGTTGCTTTTGGAACTGAATCGTGAATTTTGTGTTACGCTGGTTGTAATAACCCACAATATGGAACTTGCATCTTATATGTCACGCCGTGCGACAATTATCGACGGTAAACTGGTGGAGCTGGAAAATTGAACAATGTAAAAAGATGTTTGGTTTTGTTTGTTATCATGAGCCTGACGCTGGTGCCTAATACTGCTTGTCCGCTGGAGACGGTTCGGGTTGCCGTGTTGCCCTTTGAAGTCCATTCAGTAAAAGACCTTGCTTATATGCAAGCCGAAATCGCCGGGATTATCAAGAAACATTTAAAACAGGATGGCGCGGTTGTTGTGGATTTGGACTTAAAACCGGAGTTGAGGGGCGCAATAGCCGCAGGGGTCGACGGTATCCGTAATTTGGGTGCTAAGAGTGGTGCAGACTATATTGTTTGGGGAAGTATAACCTGGATTGGGCAGCAGTTCAGCATGGATGCAAAGATGATCGAGACCTTTGGCGAAGCGCCGCCGAATATTTTTTTCGTGGAAGGAAAAAGCATAGAGACGCTCCTGGGAACAGTGAAGGAGCTTACTGATAAAATCGGGATGAAGATTTTTAAGCGCGAAAAGGTCGCCGAGGTGCTGATTAAAGGCAACAAGCGGATAGAGTCTGATGCTATCTTAAAGATTATAAAAACCGCTCCGGGCGACATCATGCTTGCCAAGAGCCTTTCGGATGATTTAAAGACCGTATATTCCATGGGGTATTTTGATGATATCCGCATTGAGGCAGAAGACGGAACTGATGGAAAGATCATCACCTTCAGGATAAAGGAGAAACCGAACGTCCGAAAAGTTCGCCTGGAGGGCAACAGGCATATCGACGATGAAGATATACAAGAAGTGTTAGCCATCAGAACGGGCTCAATACTGAACATCAACACCATCCGTGACAGTGTTAAGCAAATAGAAGCTCTTTATAAGGAAAAAAATTATCACAACGTCAAAGTTGCTTATAATATTGAGTACCTTGAAAACAATCAGGCTGTTATCGAATTCGTTGTCGCGGAAGGAGCAAAGGTTCGTATAAAAAGAATTATCTTTGAAGGCAATATCGCTTATAAAGACAAAAAATTAACAAAAATGATGGAAACGTCAGAAAAAGGCTTCTTTTCATGGATATCGTCGTCCGGCGATCTGAACATGGATAATCTAAACCAGGACATTGCCAAGCTTTCGGCCTTTTATCACAACAGTGGTTATATACAGGCCAAAGTAGGGGAACCGAATATTGAATTTAAAGAAAATTGGATATATATCACAATTAAAATTGTTGAAGGACCGCGATTTGAGGTCGGAAATATCGATATTGCCGGTGACCTGATTTTTCCCAAACAGGAATTGCTGGAAAAACTGAATATTACTAAAGAAACGTTTTTCAACCGAGACGTCGTCCGTAACGATGTGCTTGGGTTGACCGATTTTTACGCTGACGAAGGTTATGCCTACGCCGAAATAGCACCACGTATTCAACAAGATGCCGAAAAGTTGGCCGTCGATATCACCTATGATGTTAAAAAGAATAAACAGGTCTATTTTGAAACCATCATTATCAGCGGAAACACCAAGACAAGAGACAAGGTTATCCGTAGAGAGCTTATGGTTTTTGAACAGGAGCTGTACAGCGGAAAAGGATTAAAACGCGGCGTACGCAATCTGTACCGTCTGGATTACTTCGAAGACGTCAAGATTAACACGTTGCAGGGAAGCAGCGACGACAAAATGGTCTTAAAGATTGACGTTGCTGAAAAACCCACAGGCGCCTTCACCTTCGGCGGAGGCTACAGCAGCGTTGAGAATGCTTTTTTGATGGTTTCGATTACACAGAGAAATCTTTTCGGACGGGGCCAAACCCTGGGGGTGGCGGCCGAGCTAGGCGGGAGGACAACATCGTATGACCTGAGTTTTACCGAACCGTGGTTATTTGACATTCCTTTGTCAGCCGGTTTTAGGATTTTCAAACAGGACAGGGATTATGATACGTACGACAAGAACAGCTTCGGCTTTAATGTGTGGTCTAGTTATCCGGTTTTTGACTATACCCGCGCCAGTGTTAGTTATAAATACGAGGATGCGGACATTCAAAATATCACACTTGATGCTTCAGATTCCATCAAGGAACTCGAAGGAACCAATTTAGAGAGCAGTATAACCACAGGGCTGCAATATGATTCCAAGAACAGTGCGTTTAATGCTACAGATGGTTCGAAGCACAGTATCTCCGTGCAATATGCAGGTTTAGGGGGCGATATCGGCTTTACAAAGTATCAGGCGGAAACCGGATGGTTTATACCGTTATTTAAGGATTTAGTGGGCGTTTTACATGGCAAAACAGGTTATGTCTACGAGCACCCCGGCAAGATTCTCCCGGATTGGGAACGGTTTTATCTGGGCGGTATAAATTCCCTGCGCGGTTTTGAATGGCGGGACATCAGCCCAACAGAAACCAATGAGAATGGTATTGAATCCAAGATCGGGGGAGACAAATTTATCCAGATTAATATTGAACTGAAGCATCCTCTGGTTAAGGATGCCGGTCTCTGGGGAGTTGCCTTTTTTGATACCGGTAACGTATATAACAATGATGAGGATTTTGATCTGAGCAACATGCGTGAAAGCGTCGGATACGGTTTCCGGTGGTATTCTCCC
>JACNIG010000234.1 GCA_014383215.1 Candidatus Desulfatibia vada
GGTTTGTGTCTCTGAGAACGTGAGTCGTGAGGTCCAGAGTACGCGAACTACGACATTCGGGGCTGCTGCAAGATAATGTTTTTGGTAAACTTGTCGGTCCAACCAAAGTTGAAGTTTAAATTCTTATTTTTTTTCTTCAGGAGCGGGTGGGAAAACGAGGCGTTGTAAAATTCCGTGCGCCCCTGCAGATTTAAATCTGCAAAGCCCTGGCCGACAATATAATTGCTATGAAGATAACCGAGTCGAATCTTTGAACCGTAGCTGTTGATCGGCACCGTCCACCTGAGGCTTCCCAAAAGTGAATCCTTGAGGATGGTGCCTGAAACAGTCCTCAAGTCAAACCTACTCCCCCAGTAGTGGTCCGTGAACCCAAGGGCGAGGCCGAAACGGTCTTCTCCGACTGTATCTGACCCGAAGTTATTGTAATCAATGCTCATATCAACACCAAACGTTACCGACGAAGTGTCTTTGGTATCCAAGACAACATCGACTTCGCCCGGTTTCTCGCCTTCTTTTAATATAACCGTGGTTTTAACGTCTGGTAGGTCGGTAGACAGCAAAAGTCCTTTTTCAAGCAGCGATTCTTTGATTATGCCATGCTTTTGCTGCTGCTCAAAATAACGTTTAATGACATCGGCATTATAATGAGTATATCCGGAAACCTTGATTTTGCCGATTTTTCCTTCGGCAATGGTAATCTTTAAAATACCGTCCTGTATCTCCTGCTCCGGCAGATAGGCCCTTGCCAGGATGTAGCCTTTTTCCTGGTAAGTCATGGTAAGCAGGTCCGTCAGCTCGCTCATCTCTTCCAGTGTGAGTTCTCTATCTTTGAAGGGCTCTATAACTTTATTCAAGGTTTCAATATCGATAACCGTATTGCCTTCAATGATAATTGTTTTTATAAATACACCGGACAACTCCTCGTCCTGATTCTTTAATGATTCCTCGGCCTCTTCCTGGGCGACGAGAATATTCAAATCCTCAGCGTTTACAGGCAGGCATATAGGTAAAACCAACAAAACAACCGCAAGAAAACTCAACCATTTCCTCATTGCAAGACTCCTACGATAAAATCGTGTTACGATTTCATAAAACTCCCGTCCCGCTGAAAGCGGGACGGGAGTTATTTCAGTCCGTGTTGATTCTCACAGACACATGCCTCTTTTCCTACTTTTATTAATAAAAACATTTATTAATGAAAACATCTCATTTTGTCAATAAGATTGTCAGTTTTTCTTGAATGCGACGGGGTGTTTTGATCTCTCACAGAGAAAACAGAGGACACAGAGCTTTGATCTGGATTGCTGACCCCGGTTAAACCGGAAATAACAAATCACAAGCATCCCGCCAAAAAGACGGCGGACAGGCAAATTTCAAATAAATTCCAAACTACAAGCTCCAAATTCCAAATACTATAAGAACTAAACTATTTTAATTTTTCCCGGATTGATTAAAATATCTTTTTCAATTCGGTTGGCCTTCTTCACGATTATAAGGTTTGGAATTTTGAATTTCGGTCATTGTAATTTGTTTGTTTTTTGGGATTTGTTATTTGAAATTTTCACTTTTTACGACACCATCAGGATTGCCTTTGCCAGGTCGAGATCCTGCGGGGTAGTGATTTTTATATTGGTTTTGCTGCCTGGTATGATTTTGACATCGATTCCCAGTCGCTCCAATAACAAGGCATCATCAGTACCTTTGAAGCCGTCCCTGCGAGCCGTTTCATGGGCTTTTAGTATTAATTCATATTTGAAAACCTGCGGAGTCTGAGCCAGCCATATGTTATCTCTGGCAAGCGTTTTTTCAATCCGGCCTGTTTTACCCACATGCTTCAAGGTATCGCCGGCAGGTATACCGAGGATGCAGGCCCCGGTTTCTTCAACACCGGTAATACATGCCGCCAGTTCTTCGGGGCCCACAAAGGGGCGCACCCCGTCGTGGATAACAACCGTATCTGTTTTTGGACTCAATGCCAGAAGTCCGTTATAGACGGAATCCTGCCGCTCTGTTCCGCCGCTGACCAGATTGATCTTTTTTTTAAGATTAAGGGGGGGGATCAAATTGTCTTGGCAAAAATCGAAATCCTCTTTTGAAATCACCACAAAGACTTCATCGATAAGCTCACAGGCATCAAAGACCAGCAGAGTGTGGCCTAAAACCGGACGATCCGCAATTAAAAGATACTGCTTGCGAACGCTGTGGTTCATACGGATGCCTTTGCCGGCAGCGACTATTATAGCAGAAATCATAATTTAACAACCTCGTAAAAAGTCAAAAAAGACTTTTTACGATCGTTTTTTGTATTTAGTGTTTAGTGTTTGGCGCTCTAACAAACTGGTATGTCCGTATATATTTTAAACAAAACACAAAATACCAAATACCAAACACCTGATGAATTCGATCTTTTACGAATTCATCATATCTAATTTCTGAGATAATTAAGCTCCGTGGGCAGCGGAATGCCTTTGCCCATTGAGTCTTCACCGTAATTAACCCTGGCAAGGATTTGAATATCTTTTAAGGCCCGCACGTCGCCTTCAAAAATAACTTCAGTAATTTTTTCCTTCTGAATCTTACCCCCGGCCCACTGGATATCAAGTACGCTGCTGGCGTCAAAGCGGTCGTTGCCCACACATAACTCCACCTGCCCCCCGTAATGCTGAACTATCTTTGCCACCAGCAGGCTGGGTCTACTGTGGAAACCTAATTTCACGGGTACACTGACGGTAATGGAAGATCGCTCGATGTTTTCATTCAGGATTTCGCGTGCCAGCTCTTTCCCGGTTTCAAAGTAATGGCAGACGTAGTAAAGGCCGAAATTAACGGTACGGTCAAGCAGGGTTTCAGGATCGATTAAAACGGATAATTGATCTTGAACTTTTTTGTAGCTGTCCTTATATCCGGCCTCGTGAAGATGCCGCTCATAAAAATGGAGAAGCCGACCGATCATCTGCAGCAGGTGAAATACTACCGAAAAATAGCCGCGCAGGTCTTTGAGTTTGCGGTTGCCGAAACGAAACCCGCCGTGAATGACATAGGTATCGAAGGATGATTGCAAATTGTGCACCAGCATTTCAAACCGCCGCATTTCAACCTCGTTGGCTCTGTCAGGCACAATCCTTAATATCTCTTCAAAATCATAGGGTTTGTAGAATCTAAGCGGTTCAAAACTTGCTGCGATGCTTAAGAGTTCGCTGGCTATTTTGACAATATTTTTCTTCTGCAGGTCCTTGTCCGTATCATCAATATCATAATCAAGCATTTCGCCGGTTGTAATACCCGGGAAATCTTCCATTTCATAACTATCTTCCGGTATAGGTATGTTAAGCCGCCGGGCCTCTTCGACAATAACAGGGGCCAATTTCATAAGAGTCTTTCTTAAAAAATAAAGGGTGGCGGTACCTTCTTTTTCAAAAGTCTCGGAATCCGGAAGGCCGTAGTAAACAATACGATTTAAAATATGGGTTTGCGAGTAACCCGCAAGGCTTAAATGTCTGACAGCAGCTGAAAGCTCCCTGTAGAAATACCATTCCTTGCTGTTTTTGGCACCATGATAATCAAGAAAGTCTTCCAGAACCTGAGAGGTACCGATCAGCTTTGAAAAAAGCATCTTGGTAAAGAGATGCCGGGGTGAATCAAAACGTGTTATGTAGACACAACATTTCAGATAATCGCTGGAAAATATGCGGACCTTCTCGGCAAATGAGATGTCGCATACAGTTTTTTGAAATTCCATCTTCACCAACTCTTACTAATGCGGCAATAATTATTTAGCCACAGTTTGCTACTGCCGAATAATATTTTTCACCGCAGAGCCGCAAAGAGCGCAGAGGAAAGATAATTTATGTTTGCCGTTGACCCCGCTTATAGCGGAACAGGGACGCCGGCAAACATAAAGCATCAATCCACCGGAGACTCTATATGACAAAGCGCTATCGAGAAACATATTCGGCGACAGTAAATGATGTCTGTTTTACCCAAAGGGCTGCTGTTTTTCACTTTCTGCCCTTTTATCCCGCTCTAATTAGCGGGGCTCATCAGAAAGTGAAAAGAAAAATTCACTCTGCGAACTTTGCGACTTGAGCGAGCGCAGCGGAGCGGGCGGTGAATGATAAAATTAAAAGATCGAGTCTATCCATTTAATCCTGTCTAAAGTTAAAATGTACGTAACTCGTAACCAGAAGAGACGGTCAGAGCAGCCCGTAAGCCGAATTCCGTATCCGTTTCGGGTTACCCCGAAACGACTGACGATCATTCATCTGTGGATACCGGTTGCCCGGTACCTCTGGCGACCTACCCGGAAGCTCGAACGGGCCGTTCTCAAACGCTTCTCTATTTGGTCTTGCACCGGGTGGGGTTTACAAAGCTCCCCCGGTCACCCGGAGGACTGGTGCGCTCTTACCGCACCTTTTCACCCTTACCCTGCACAGTTGTGCAGGGCGGTATACTTTCTGTTGCACTTTCCTTCACGTTGCCGCGACTCCACGTTATGGAGCACCCTGCCCTATGGTGTTCGGACTTTCCTCCAGATCGTTAAATGATCCAGCGATCGTCTGGACTGCTCTGACCGAAAGAATTTGGTCATTGGAGCGCTACGCTTGAGGAGCACTTTGTTTGAGGAGCGGCCTGGCGGCCTTGAGGGGTATTGATAAAAAGACTTTTTCCCCTTAAGCGAAGCGATCCTAAAGCGCAGCGATCTTCAAGCATATTGGAACCAATTTAACCAATAAAACTGAACCATTAAGGTTTATAATTCATACCACTTCTTTGTGCCTTTGTGGCTAATTCTAACCCGAATCATCCCAGTAGAGAATACGATGACAATGGGGGCAGAACATCAAAGCATCGCGGCGATGAAGTTCATTATACATCTGCGGCGGTATATTCATGTTGCATCCATAACATACTGCATTCTTAACCGACGCAACGGCAAGCCCCCCGGCCTGCTGCGACTTGGTTGTATTGTACTTTTCCAGCAATTTGGGCTCAATCATGCCGACCATCTCTTCACGGGCCATATCAAGCTCGACAAGTCTCTTCTTTTTCTGCTCCACGTCCTGAGCAATAATCCCTTTTTCGCTTTTTAGTTGCTCAGAAAGCTCTACATGATCTTGTTTTTTCTTTGCGATGCTCTTCTCGAGTTCATCCAGGCGCTCCAGGCATTCTAACATCTGATCTTCGATTTTAGAATTTTTAGCCTTTTGGTCTTCAATTTCCTTTAACAGCGCTTGATATTCTTTGTTGGTCTTAACAGACCTGAGCTTTACCTTGGTCTTATCTACGCTGGACAAGTTCGTCTGGGCATCAGATTCAAAGTCCCTATATTTTTTTGTCAACTCATCAAAAGATGATTCTTCGTCCGCCAAGGCTTGTTCAAATGCATGGAGCTCATCATCGAGCTTTTCAAGTTTTTTGGAAACCTGACCAAGCTCCGCTTTTATGTTTGATGTTTCTGTTTCGATTTTTTGGACTTTAACCAGTGTATAAAGCTGTTCTTTCATATTCTTTTCTCTTTGTTACCGTCCTGAAATTTGGTTCTTCTCTAATTTAGTTGGAGAAGAGGGTTCAAGGGGCCAAGGGGTCAAGTGTCTGCTTTCAAAGATTTTATCATCGTTTTGAGTATCCTTTCAACTTCTGCTATTAAGGCATAAATATTTTAAAGTATTTCACTCGAATCCCTGAATCCTCGGCCCCTTGAATCCTCAAGATCACTCCAACTCTTTTGGAGGTGATCCTAGAATAAATACTCTCTGCGTTCTCTGCGACCCTAATGAGCGAAGCGAATGGGCGGTGATAATTCTGTTATTATAAAACCAAAAACGGATCATTTTCAAGTCTGCAGGCCTCGACCTTTATATCCTTGTGGTCTGCTGCCAGAACTTTATCAAGCCGCTTTGCAAGTACTTCGACCATTAAATACTCGGATGCGAAATGCCCCATATCGATAAGGCCCAGGTTTAAAGCTTCGACCTCCCTGGCATCGTGATATCTCAAGTCACCGCTGATGAAAACCTGAGCTCCGGATGAATAAAAATCTTTCATCAGGCTGGAACCACTCCCTGAGCATACGGCAACTCGCCTGACCGGCAAATCCGGTTTTCCAGCAACTTTGATGTATTTAAGCCCCAGTTTTTCTTTAATCGATAACGCAAAAGGTAAAAGCTCCATGGTTTCTTCCAACTCTCCGACCCGGCCCAGTCCCTGCTTTTGCATATAATCAGTTGCCGAGTCCTCACCAGGGTGATCCCCCCTTTTAAGCACTTTAAGATCCGCCAGGCCAATGCGGAAAGCAAGGACATCGTTGATACCGTCTGCGGCGCTGTCAAAATTGGTATGGGCGGCAAATATGGCCAGTTTGTGGCCGGCCGCAGCTTGAATAACAGATCCCACGGGTGTGTCGAAGTTGATACATCTCAATGGATTAAATATCAGCGGATGATGGGTGATCAAGAGATCAACACCATTCCGGCAGGCACCATCGACAACATCGTAAAGCGGATCCAGGGCAACCCAGATACTTCGGACCGGCCAGTCCAATTGTCCGACCTGCAGCCCAACATTATCCCATTCTTCAGCAAGTCGCAACGGGGCCATTGTTTCCATGACCTTGATGATATCAGCTACTGTGGCTGCCATAATTTCGCCTTGCTATAGTAGTTTGGAGGTTGTCATTGGTCATTTGTCAGTTGTCAGTTGTTGGTTGTCAGTTGTCTGTTGTCGGTGATCAGCTATCCTGCATCAGTATCCAGTATCCAGTATCCAGTATCCAGTATCCAGCATCAAGAAATAAAAAAGCGTGGTTATTGAAAACAACCACGCTTTGAGTTTCGCACTTTTAGATAAAGCTTCCAGTGCATTATTATATTTTGCTTTTTTATCAATTTACACCCAACCAGGATAAACCGGAAATTCGAAGCACGAAATTTTTAACTTCAAAACGTTTTATACCGAATTTTAGTTCTCTTAGATTCATTTGTTTTGTTCATTTGAACTTTTGTCACATTAACAGGGCTGGTGGTTTATTGCGAATAATGAGTGGGCCCACCTGGGATCGAACCAGGGACCTACCGGTTATGAGCCGGTGGCTCTGCCAGCTGAGCTATGGGCCCGTGAAATTGGTCATTTGTCACTTGTCATTTGTCATTCGGTTGAAATTGCGACACAAAGATTGAATAACTAACTTCTGAATATTATTTTGTCAAGTTTTTAACATCATTTGCAATTCAAACAAAACACAAAATACTAAACACCAAACACATGATGAATTTGCCTTTTTACAAATTCATCATTTTTACGTCTGTTCAATAAAACTTTTCAGCTTCCGGCTTCTGGTGGGGTGCCTTAGTTTTCTAAGTGCTTTGGCTTCTATCTGTCTGATCCTTTCACGGGTGACAGCAAAATCCTGCCCGACTTCCTCTAAGGTATGGTCCGCCTTTTCCCCGATACCAAAACGCATCCGCAATACCTTTTCCTCACGCGGCGTCAAAGTCGCAAGAACTTTTCTTGTCTGTTCGGCAAGGTTGAGGCTGACGGCGGCGTCCGAAGGCAGCATAAACTTTTTATCTTCTATAAAATCCCCCAGATGACTGTCCTCTTCCTCACCGATGGGTGTCTCCAGTGAGATAGGTTCGCGCGCAATTTTTAAAACCTTGCGCACCTTTATCAGCGGAATTTCCATTTTTTTGGCAATCTCTTCCGGGGTAGGTTCTCGACCAAGCTCCTGCACCAGATATCTGGACGTGCGTATCAATTTGTTGATGGTTTCAATCATATGGACAGGAATCCGTATTGTTCTTGCCTGATCAGCAATTGCCCGCGTTATGGCCTGGCGTATCCACCAGGTAGCATACGTACTGAATTTATAACCGCGGCGATATTCAAACTTGTCCACCGCTTTCATAAGACCTATATTACCTTCCTGAATCAGATCCAGAAACTGCAAACCTCTGTTAGTATATTTTTTGGCAATACTTACAACCAGGCGTAAGTTTGCCTTGACCAACTCACTTTTGGCAAGTTTGGCTTTAAATCGCCCTTCTTCAACGGCTGAAACAACTCTTTTTAACGTTCGGCTTTTAGCTTTGACGGCAAACTCCCTCTCCAAGATCTGCTTCTGGATCTTTTTTAGGTCTTGATAGAGTACACCCACTTCCTCTTTTGTCAGGCTGCAACGATCCTTGGCCCATTTTGTAAAGCTGCTTTTCTTTCTTAAATTAGAGCGGAGTTCCGTAACCGGGGTATTAACAACATCAGCACACATTAAAATCATTTTGTTCATGGAATCAAACCATTCGATTTGTTCCTTAATCAGTTTGTTAATGTTCTCCATAACTCCGATTTCAAGACGCCAATCTTTCAAAGAATCAAATATCTTATTATTTCGGCGAGTTATACACCTTCTAATCCGACGTCGTTCATCCGGATCGAGATCAGATAAAAAAAGCTCTTTCCGATAGGTATCGTTTTCTTCATTAATCGCCTTAATTTTACCAACAGTGTTTAAAAAGCTTTCGATTTGGAGCGCTTCATCAACATAGCTATCTGCGTCTTCAACATCCCTGATATCCCTTAACACATGCTTGGGACGCAAAGCACCGTGCCGAATATGTTCGCCTAACTCTAAAAGACAAAAAACGCCAGTTGTCGTATCTATCAGTGCTCTTAAGACTTCTTGTTCTCCGGATTCGATTTTTTTGGCGATTTCAACTTCGCCTTCCCTGCTCAAAAGAGTTACAAGTCCCATCTCGCGCAGATACATCTTAACAGGATCGGTTACCTTGCCGAATTCAACGCTGGAAGTATCACTAGTAACGATTTTTTTGTTTGCAGCTTTTTTTGCGCTGGGTATCAAGTTGGTTTTCTTTTCGTCTATAATTTCTATGTCGTTATCATCAAACATAATGAGTGTGTCATCAATCTGCTCCAGGGAAAGCATGTCATCAGGAAGTGCTTCATTAATTTCATTATAAGTTAAATATCCCTGCTCTCTCCCTTTCGAAATCAAATCCTTTATAGTCTTCTTGGTGATTCTCTTTGTACTTGTCCGTTCTTTACCGGATTTTTTTGCCATAGAGTTTAACCTCCTGCAAACGCATCGAGTGTTTGGTGTTTAGTCTTTAGTGTTTTGTTTTAAATATATACTGATATACCAGCTTGTTAAATAACCAAACACTAAATACCAAATACAAAACACTTTCGAAAAAGTCGTTTTTCAAACTTTTTACGAAACCATTTATTTTTGCAGTGCCATCTTTTGTTTATCGCTCAACTCCGCACTTTTTTGCATTTCTTCCAACAACTTTTTAACCAGCTCAACATCGTTGGCCTTTTCAGCCGCCGTGATTTTATCAAGCAAAGTCTTTTCATTCCTTCTGCGGCTTAAAACAAAGCGTGTTAAGATGCTGAGGCAATTCTTTTGATCCCAAGAATCCTCTACTATTGATATATGGGATATTAAATTTCTTTTCTCATCGTCGGCAATCGCAGACATGATATCGGATATCCGGCTTTGCGAGTCATCCTTGTATGCCAGCACCATCTTTCCTATCGACCTTAAACCATCGTCACTAAAAAGATCCAGTATGTTCTGTTTGCTGATTTCAGGCAATATTTGCGGATATTGAAGCATCATTTTTATAATCTGTTGCTCAAGCCTGTCCCACTTTTTAAACTCTGTCTGTTTGTGAAATCCGCCCAAAGCGTCCTTTTTACCGGCCGGCATTACTCGAACCTCTTCCTGAACAGCGGCTTCATCAACGCCGACACGCTCAGCAAGTTCTTTTATATATAAAGACCTCGCCACTTTGTCGGAGACGGTGGAAAGTGGTTCTTTAAGGTCTTGCACGATACGGATTTTCCCTTCGTTCGAAAGCCCGTGTTTGTTGACGGCTGAGTCTATTAGAAAAGACATAATCCCTTTTGATTTGGAAGCGATTTTAATAAAAGACTCATGCCCGAATTGCATAATGAAAGAGTCGGGATCATAGCCTTTGGGCAGCACGATAATACGGGCATCCACTTCTTCTCTTTTAAAAGTTCCAATACTACGCAGCACTGCCTTAATACCGGCTTCGTCAGAATCATATACCATGACCATTTTGGTAGCATATCCTTTAAGAAGCCGGACATGCTCCGGCGTGAGTGACGTACCTAGAGTGGCGACAGTGTTTTCGATGCCGTGCTGGTGAAGTGCCAAAAGATCAAAATAACCTTCGACGATATAAACCGTATCATGTTGCCGGCAAGGTTGCTTGGCTCTGTGAATGCCGTAAAGGCTGCGGCTCTTGTTGTATAAGGGTGTTTCCGGAGAATTCAGGTACTTGGGCAGCGCATCGTCCAATACCCGCCCTCCGAAACCAACCAGCTGCATGTTCACATTGTATATCGGAAATATAATCCGGTTTCTGAAGCGGTCATAAAAACCGCCTTTATTCTTTCTAGATACTATCAGGCCGGCTTTTTCAGCCAGAGCCGGTGCTATCTTTTTTTTAAAAAAAATGTTCGTTAGGTTATCCCATCCTCCGGGCGCATATCCAAGCTGAAAATTATCAACAGATTCCCTACTCATCCCCCGCTCGCTTAGATATGTCATGGCGGTCTTGCCTGAAGCACTGTGCAATAACACCTGGCGGAAATAATCCATGGCCATCTGATTGAGGGCGAGCAGGCTTTCCTTCTCACTTATCCGTCTTTTTTGGTCGGGCGACATTTTTTGTACCGGTATTTCGATACCATAACGTCTGGCAAGCACTCTGACCACTTCAGGAAAAGACAGCCCCTCCTGTTTCATTAAAAAGCTGAAAACGTTCCCTCCGGTGCCGCATCCAAAACAATGGAATATCTGTTTTTCCGTGCTAACTGTAAAAGACGGGGTTTTTTCAGCATGAAACGGACAAAGTCCTACATAATTCTTTCCCGTCTTTTTCAAAATCACCAGTTCCGATACGATATCGACGATATCGGCGGTGTTCTTTATTTCCGATATTTTGTCTTCTGGGATATAAATTGCCAAAACCTCCATCACTATGGATAGGAAAGACTGACAACAACTGGAGGATCATTAATGGAATGAAGCTTTGTACAGATCTTTATGTACTCAAGTTGACGAATACTAAGAACTGGTTTTATTTGAAAGAAAACTATCATAAAGAGACTGAATAACCGGCAACCCTTATAATATTTTAACCGTTGAATATAAATATTTTATTTGGCTTTGTCAAGATAAAATAGCTGCGCTATTTTATAAAACGTCCCGCTTGAAACGGGACTGAAAAATGGGCTAAACTCATTTTGGTTGAATGCTAATTTGAACTCTTTGAAATAAATATATTATGATCGTTCTCGGTTTTGTTTACGCTCAGTTAGGGTTGCAACTTCAATGGCCTCTTTTAGACTTAAACTGCCGCTGTATAAAGCCCTTCCGGTGATAACGCCGACGACACCGACGGCCTCAAGCGGCATAAGCTTTTTGATATCCTCAATCGTTGAAACGCCGCCCGAGGCAACCACAGGTATGGACACTGCTTCGGCGATACGACGGGTCGCCTCAATATTCGGCCCGGTCTCCATTCCATCCCTATGGATGTCGGTAAAATTAATAGCGGCAACACCGCAATCTTCAAACCGCCTGGCAAGGTCGACGGCTTTAATCCGGGTTGTTTCGGTCCATCCTTCGATTGCAACCAAACCGTCCCGGGCATCAATACCTACAACAATTTGATCGGGAAAAGCCTTGCAGGCATCCTTGACAAATTTGGGGTTCTTGATAGCCTCGGTACCGATAATGACCCTTTTTACGCCCAGATCCAGGTACATTTTAGCTGTTTTTGCAGTGCGGATTCCGCCACCCACTTGGATATAAGCCTCTACACTTTCAATAATTCTTTCGATAGAATTCAGGTTTTGCGGGCTTTTCCCAACAGCGCCGTCAAGGTCAATTACATGAATAATTTCAGCCCCTTCATTTTCCCAGCGCTTTGCCATGGCGGCAGGATCATCGGAGAAAACCGTTTCTGAATCAAAGCGTCCCTGAAAAAGTCGCACACATTTACCGTTTTTGATATCGACTGCGGGTATGATAAGCATGTTGATGGTTGCTCGTTACGGGTTGCGGGTTGCTGGTAGAATATTTATTCACCGCTCGCTACGCTTGAGGCGCAAAGATGTATTTTTTTCTTTGCCGTTGACCTCCGTTAAATAGTTTTCAGATTTAACGAGAACAGGAACGCCGACAAGCACAAAGCAAATATAAGATTAAATCTTTGCGTTCTCAGCGTCTTTGCGGTGATATGATAAAAACTGTAATTGAAAAGTTATTCAGGGTTTTCCTTCCGAACCCCGAAACCTGCAAGCGATTGCAGGATATCTTCGAGGCCTGCTTGAGCCATTTCGCGAGCGGTTACCCAGCTTGCTTTTCTTTTTAAAAATGTCTCAAGATGGAGAAAGTTTTCTGATAGAGATTTTTGGGTTTCATTAAATTGACCGGACCATAACACCCGGCCGTCGGCTACACGGATCAAATGGATATCGAATGCCACCGAAGCAGGAGATTTAGCCGCATAGCGGGTTCCAATGCGCTCTCTGAAACGGAAGATATATCCTGCCAAAACAGCATCGGCATTTAAAGCTTGCCCGGCCTCAACCAAAAGGGCACGTTCCGACAAGGTGCCTGCATCGCCGGACAGCAACTTTGACAAAATCCCCCGAGCCTGACCGGGCGACACCAGTTCAAAATCGCCCTTGCTTTTTAAGGCGGAATAAAGACTATCGCTCATGAACTCAGTGGCACCTTCCGCCACTTCTCCGGTCATCACTACGCTGCCACACACCGGACACCTGATACTTTCACTTGCTCCATACACTGCGGACATGTCTCTGACAGGTAGGATCAGGAGTTTTTCCACGCTGAAGGGAGTATCAGACGATTCCGTGACAACTACATTCGTTTTGCAGGCTGTTAACAACAACAGCACAACAAAAAAGTATTTATGCAGTCTGATTTTCTTGGCATCAAGTTTTCGCATGAGCATTTTTTTTGGTTCTTCTCCAATTTAGCTGGAGAAAAGGGTTCAAGGATTCAAGGGGTCGAGGGGTCAAGTGTTTGCTTTCAAACGATTTTATCATCGTTTTGAGTATCCTTCCAACTTCTGCTATACTTGAAGGAATGTCCGTGACAAACCTTATTCTCTGTAATGTTAAAGATAACCTTTCTTCTTCAGAGGATACATTTTTCAATCTATTTTTTATAAAGATGTAAATATAGGCTCTATAACTTCTGTAAAGCTTATAAGGTATTGATATATTAAGGCATATAACTCGAACCCTCTTGGCACGACGTAGTTTTAACGTAGGCGGCTGAATCCTTGACCCCTTGAATCCTTAGGATCACTCCAACTCTTTTGGAGATGATCCTTTTTTTACAGAGTACCTTTAGAGGAGCGAATCCCCTTTATCCGCTGATCATAAGAAGTGGCCTGATCTAAGGCTCGGCCGGCGGCTTTATAAATAGATTCTACGATATGGTGTTCATTTTCACCGTAAAATACATTAACGTGCAGGTTCATTCCGCCCCTGGCAGCAAATGCCCTGAAAAATTCTTTGGAAAGTGACGTAAAATTATTCCCTCCGGGATCAACCGCCTGGGGGGTATTGTAAACCAGAAAAGGGCGTTTTGACAGATCGACGGCTACCGAGGTTAAGGCATCATCCATTGGTGTAACCGCATGGCCGAAGCGCTTGATGCCCTTTCGTTCGGCAAGAGCTTTATCAAAAACATTCCCCAGCACAATCCCAACATCCTCAACGGTGTGGTGGAAATCAACCTCAATATCACCCCTGGCACTGATAAACAGGTCAAAAAAACCGTGAACTGCAAATAGGGTCAGCATATGGTCAAAAAAAGGGATTCCTGTTGATATCTCATTTTGCCCACTACCGTCTATATTCAGCTTAATACGAATTCCGGTTTCTTTCGTCTTACGTTCAATCTCGGATGTTCGTTCCATAATTTAATTATTCCATGTTGCTGTTTTAGTCTTAAGGGAAAGGTGTTGCTGGAATCGATATTCTTAAGTAATAATTTGATTATGGTGGAGATGAAGGGATTTGAACCCTCGACCTCGGCGTTGCGAACGCCGCGCTCTCCCAACTGAGCTACATCCCCACGAGATCATCAAAGTTGATGGCGCCGTAAAAAGTCCCATTACGAGGTCATCAAATTTTTTAATATATCAAATTGCAAACCTTCGGTCAATTTATAAAATGATTATTGAAAAGGTTTGTATTTTTGTGCTTTAAATAATATCGTGTTAGGATTTTAGATGGAGGAGATTTATGACACACAAGATTATATTAAATGACGCGTTTAAGCGTTTTACCCTGGATCAAGACAAGATACTGCCCCCCGAGGAAACGATTAGGCGTTTCAAAGAAAAACTAAAAAAAGTGGACTTAGATATCTTAGAAGAAATCATCAGGATTGACAACGGCAGATTGGATATACCTATCTATTTCAGCAGCTGCGGCCGAGATGCACTTGCGGTTATCGGCACCAAAAAACAGATGGGGAAAGGCGCCACTCCCCTGCAGGCTGAAGCAAGCGCTGTCATGGAGCTGGCCGAAAGGTTCAGTTTTTTTAGTTTCTGCAAAAATTCTGATAATTTTTTTGTTGATACCTATCGCAACCTGCAAAACAGAGCCATCCCCTTTGAAATGATCGCCCAATCGGTCCACGATGACAGTGAAGATCTCGATGCCAGCAAAAAAGTCTTTGAAAACATTCCCTTAAAATGGACCAAGGCGTTTAACTTGACCCTTAATCAAGAGGTTCTAATTCCTTTTAACTGGTTTTACACTATTAACGAATTCAACGGCCCTTCGGCCGGAAACTGCATTGAGGAGGCGCTGCTTCAGGGTATTTGTGAAATTGTGGAACGACACGTATCATCCGTAGTCAACCACAACCAGCTGAAAGTGCCTGCCGTTAATCCCGATTCAGCCACAGATCCAATGGTTGTAGAAATGATAAAAAAATATCGCCGTGCCGGTATAAAGCTCTATCTCTCGGATTTTTCCCTTGATACGGGTATTCCCTCGGTAGGGGTTTTGGCTTACGATCCGGCGAACTTTCCGGAAAAAAGCGAAATCGTCTGGACTGCGGGGACAACCCCTGATCCTGAAAAGGCTTTGAGCAGGGCTCTTACAGAAGTTGCACAGCTGGCCGGTGATTTTAACACCAGTTCCAACTATGTAGCCAGCGGTCTTCCCAAGTTTTCGTCCATAGATCAAGCCGATTTTATCATCAATCCGGGAAAACAAGTCGATATTGGGTCCCTGCCACAACTTGCAGACGATAATATTAAAGTCGAAATTCAAAACTGTTTATCTGCTCTGGCAAATAAAAATATGGAAGTTATTGTAGTAAACACCATGCATCCTTTGCTTGAGATACCGGCCTTCTACACCATTATTCCAGGAGCCCATTTCAGAGAACGGGCTTTGGGAACCAGTGTGGGGATGTTTTCGGCCAAGCTTATCACTGAAAACCAAAATCCCGCAGATGCTATTGGCGAGCTCGAAAAGATCGAAAAGATAATACCCGGTAAGTATTATATCAGGTTTTATTTAGGTGACTGCCATCTTGCATTGAATAATCCTGAAACAGCTCTCGAGCATTTCACCCGGGCGTTAGACATGCATCCGACCCAAGAGGACATTGTCAGCATTTACTCTTATATGGGGGTCTGTCTCAAAGATATGGGGAAATACCGTAAAGCGCTTGCGGTGTTAAAAAAAGCGGAAAGCTATGATAGAGAAAGGACGGATATTTACAATTTAATGGGATTCAGCCATTTCAAACTCAAAGAGCATGAAAAGGCCATTGCCTGTTTTAAGAAAGTTCTTCAGCTTAACCCCAGTTCAGCCATTGATTATGCCAACATTGGATCAAATTATCGTGAGATGGGGGATAAAAAAAAAGCCGTTCGATATTATGAAATGGCTTTGGCTCTTGATCCCGGAATAGAATTCGCCCAAGACAATCTGGGAAAACTACTTTCGTGAAAATTTAAAATCTGTGCTTTTCCTGAAAAAAATTAGGGAATAATCACGAAAACACGAAAGTGGGAAAGCACGAAATGCAAAAATTTTTCGTGTTTTCGTTCTTTCGTGTTTTCGTGATAAAAGTATTTTGGTTTTGGCTTTTCCGTTTATGAGATTAGACTCAGCCAGGTCTCTTTTCCTGCAATTCCCTGGCAAGGCTGGTATAGTCTGTTGAGCCGTAGCTGCTCTGCCTGAAGAAAATCACCGGTTTGCCGACACCGGCGCTTTCCGCAATTGTCGTATTAACTCTTATTACCGTCTCAAAAAGCAGGTCCTTGTACCTTTTATCCGTTTTAAGCTTTTCCATGATGCTGTGGCTTATTCTGGTCCGACTGTCAAATAATGTCGCCACAACCCCCGTTATAGCAAGACCCGGATTGATTTCGTCCTTTATGGAAGCAATGGTATCAAAAAGCTCATCCAAAGCTTCATAAGCATAAGGATGTGTCTGGCACGGCACAATAACTTCTTTGGCATAAGCAAACACGTTGACTGTCAGCAGCGAAAGGCTTGGCGGTGTGTCAAGGAGAATGAAATCATACTTTGCCGGGACACTTTCAAGGGCTTCTTTTAACCTGTTTTCTCTTCCAGCCACATCGATCAACTCAACCTCCGCTCCGGCAAGATCAGTATGGGACGGAATTAAATCAAGCCCCTCCCATCTGGTCTGAACAATTACATCTGCGGCTTTAACGGCTTGTTTATCCATGATAAGATCATAAATCGTCGGCATTCCCTCCTGCACTTCAACACCAAGACCTCTGGTGGCATTAAACTGAGGATCCATGTCTACAACAAGAACCGTTTTGCCTTCCTGCCGCAGAGCGGCTGCAAGGTTAATAACTGTTACGGTTTTACCGACGCCGCCTTTTTCATTTGCAACCGCAATAATTCTAGTCTGCTCACTTCCCATAATTACCCCCTTGTTCGAAATTGGTCATTCGGCAATAGTTCAGCCACCAAGACACCAAGACTCTAAGATTATAATATTAATTTAAATTGTCCGATTGGTTTTATTGGTTTAATTAGTTTTATTTGTTAACCAACCAAACCAATGGAACCAATTTAACCAATAAAACTGAATCATTAAGCTTTATAATCCATACTCTTTCTTTGTGCCTTTGTGCCTTAGTGGCTGAACTGTTAGGTCATTGGTCGGTAGTATCGATTTCCTCCCTGACCGCGGTTATCCTTTGGCTGATTTCCTGAGAAATCAGCTCCATTTCTTTCAGGAGTTCGGACGTTCGCTGCTTATCTATTTTTTTATTGCTGACTATATCGACTATATTGGAAAGATCGGCAACGTATGCTTGAAACCGATCCAGAAGGGCATCATAGAGTTTGTTTGAAACCGCCTCAACCAGTTTGAAAATATATTGAAACTTTAGATTCTCCTGATAATCCTTGAAAAGATATACAATTGACCGCTCGGTTTCGCGCTTCATTTGCAAAACACCGTCTTTCAGGGCAAGTATGCCTCCTTCATTTTTGCTCTGAACAGGCTTTCTGATTAACCTCTTGAAAATTTTGACCACCGTATAAAACCCAAAGCGTACGACAGCTTCTGTTTGCATTCTTGCAGTGTACCGCAGGGATGCCACCGCAGGCGGAAGCGACAGGCCGATCATACTCTTTATCGAATCCATATCAGGCAAATTGATCTTTTGCGGTCTCTTTTGTAAAGAGCCGACACCGAAGCTGTCCATCAGGTTGCTATATTCAGTCAAAGCATCCTGAACCATCAGTTCGTACGGTCCGGCAATCGAGTTAAGATGTTCCCCGATCCAGGCCTCTTGCTGCCTGATGAAGCGGACTATTTCAGGGTTTACACTTTCGGTCATATACGAGTCGAGTGCATGCTTGAATTCCTGAAATATTAAATATAGAGTACTTGAAAAACCGGACTGTTTTAGGTTCTCTTCGTGGTCATGATAAGATATTTGATAGCCTCTGATAAACTCGATGATATTTTTTAATATATTTCCGGTCCTAACATCAAAAAACCGATCAATATCCGCCCTAAGCTTTTGCTCTATCTTTTGGTTAGCACCGTCAAGGGTATTTTTTATCACTGATTTCATCTGATTCATGCTGCCCTGATGGTGCTTCAACTTTTCGATAATTTGATTTGCGCTCCCGGCATCTTTGGATAGAATGTTTTGATTTATTGAAATCCAATTATCAAGCCCGGTTGCAATTACGTCCAGACGCTCAAGGTGGTTTTTTAGCAGCAGCGAGTATCGTTCCCGGGTAAGTTTATGATGTAAAGACTCTTTAAATCGCGAGGATTCCCTGTCAGAAAAGGCTGCCAACTCCCTTTCCCGCTCCCACTGATCGAGCCTGGAGCTGTCTTTAGGCGACAGGTTGCTGCGCTGTTCTTTGAAAAGGTTGTAAAGCGCTGAAAAGGAATAAATCTCAGGCTCAGGTTTAATCAATGAAAGCTCTTCTTCGACCTTTTTTATCAGAGCGTTAAAGTCGTCAATGGACTCATGTTCACTGAAATCGCAGTTCACCACAAACATGATGTTATCCATGATTCCCATTTTCTTGATCATGGATAAAAACTTGATGTCAGCTTCACGAAGCCCTGTTCTGCTGCTAATCACATAGGTTATAAAATGTGTCAGCAGCAGATAATCCTGAATCATGGCAATATGAAGCGGATTCGGAGCGTCGCTTCCCTGACAGTCGGCGATTTCGATATCTTTGTCAAATACTCCGGAATTGATCTCAAGTTGAACATCTTTTAAATAGACCGCCAGAGTCTCATCGCCCACAAAAGCCCTGTACTCTGTAAAACGGTCATCTTGATACTGTTGCACAACGTTATCTGCGGAAACGATCTCTTTTATTCTCTCGTATCCTTTAAGGTAGGATGATAGTTGCATGCTGCCGGCATTAAGAACACCTTTGGTGATAAGTTGCTCTGCACTCAAAGCGTCAATGGCCTTTTGAAGATCCGTTCTTTCTTTTTTGCGTCTGATGTCAAACCCGTCATTCTCTGAGCGCCGGCTCAATGCCGGGAACATGACCAGAGCCTGCCGTATATCGGAGTTGATCTCGATCCAGGACTTGAACAGAAGTTTTGCCTTAAGAGTTTCTCCTCTGCGAGCACGCGTAACAATAGAAGTGACAACTCCGGCACCCCTTTTAAAGTAATCACCCTTAAAAAGAGCATTGGTAAATGTACTCTTGCCGGATTTTATAGGACCGACAACCGCGATTCGAATAATCTCGTCGGCTATCTGCTTGTTGATGCCGCTACAGGTCTTTTGCCAGTCGCCAAAGGTGTGATCCGCCATTCCCGTAATTGATTGCGCTTTGGGAAAAAGCGAATTAACTTTTTGATTTATTTCTAAAAGTTCTTTTTTCAGGGATGTATATGTATCCATTTCGAAGAGTCTGATCTGTTTATCCAACCCTAAATTGAGTAAAACTCAATCGGGAGTTTCATAAAATCGTGACACGATTTTATTACAATGTATAAAATTAATTGTCAAAACGATTTCCAAGCTTGCCCCTTACTCGAAGACGAGCATCGTTGAATTGAAACGCCTTGCATCTTCGTCAAACCCGGCAATTGCTCAACTCAGGACATAATATCTTGTAAAATCCATGGCTTTATGATAAGATCAACGGAATTTGTTTGTGAACAACCTAATTATAGGATGGAAACTAAGTTATAAAGGGGAAATTGATTTATGTCTGAAAAGCATCCTGAGTGCCCGCTTTACAATCCCTTAAATTGCAAAGAGTACTACAATCCCAAGCTTTGTGCTTTTGTAAGGAAGGATAAGGTCTGTCTTAAAAAGAAAAAGCCAAAACCAAAGAAAAAGCCTAAGGAATAGATAGCCATTAAAAGGTCTCAGTCTGGATATCAGGCATGACCGGCTGTGTCCAAAAGCAGTGCAGGCTCTACCCCGATTTTTTTCAAGGCCCCCTCCCATCTTGTTTCAATCGGTATCTCAAAGATAATATCTTCAAAAACGGGAGATGTCAGCCAGGCATTCTGTTTTATCTCCGATTCAAGCTGTCCCGGCCCCCAGCCGGCGCATCCTAAAGCGATAATAAAGGATTTCGGTCCCCTGCCCATAGCAACTTCCTCTAAAATGTCTCTGGTGTTGCTCATAGCCAGTGATGTTGTAATCATCAGACAGCCCTCCCAGTCAAAGGGAGGACCATGCAGAAGAAAAATCTCGCCGATATGAACCGGCCCTCCAATATGGATAGGTATCGATTCTGCTCCTGGCACATATTCCAAATCCAGTTCATCAAAAATATCTTTTCCCGACAGGGTAGGATGAACCCGATTAACAACGATACCCAGCGCCCCGAACGGCGTATACTCGCAAATACAGGTAACAGTGTGGTAAAAGTTCTGGTCAGCCAAAATTGGCATGGCCATCAAAAAGTTGCCTTTAAAGGAAGCCGAGAATTGATTTTCCATTTTTTCCTCCATGGGAATATTGCAGCACTGTAAAATACTGTTACCAAATTACTTTGATCACCTGCTATTGTCAAGAATACAACCTTGATCAGAAAAACACTTTTATTTTGACACAAAGCACTCTGAAGCCTTATGATGAATTCGTAAAAAGTCGAATTCATCAGGTGTTTGGTGTTTAGTATTTTGTGTTTTTTTCAAATATATGCTTATATACCAGTTTGCTAGATCACCAAACACTAAAGACCAAATACAAAACACTCTCGTAAAAAAGTCGTTTTTCTTACTTTTTACGAGATCATCAAATGTATGCAACATGAATCAAAAAAAATTCCCGGGATGCGAAAAGACGCTGTCAATATATTCTATGAGGGGCTGCAGGCTGTTGAACCGGGCGCTGCCGTAAAGAATTATTGCCGGCTTGATGACGATCAGCTAATTATCGGGGATTGGATTTATGATCTGGAAGAATATAACAACCTCTATGTGATCGGAGCAGGAAAAGCCGCTGCACCAATGGCGGCAACCTTGGAACGAATTCTCGGCCAAAGGATCACAAGCGGTATTATCAATGTAAAATATAAACATCTTGCCGACCTTAAGAGGGTCAAACTCATAGAAGCCGGGCACCCCCTGCCTGATAATAACGGACAACGCGGTGCCGGTGAAATTTTAGATCTTGTTCAAAATGCAGAAAACAACGACCTGGTGATATGTCTGATTTCCGGAGGGGGATCTGCTCTACTGCCCCTCCCCTTCCCCGGACTCAGCCTGCAGGACAAACAGGACACCATCAAGGTGCTGCTGGCGTGCAGTGCCACCATTCACGAAATAAACACCATCAGAAAGCATACTTCCATGTTAAAGGGCGGCAGACTTGCACAAGCTGCCTACCCGGCTGCAATTGTTTCTCTGATACTTTCAGATGTTGTTGGAGACGACCTCGACGTGATCGCCTCCGGCCCTACTGTCCCGGATTCAAGCACTTTTGCCCAATGCATGGAAATTATTAACAAATACGACATCATCAACACATTACCTAAAAGCGTTGTGGCCCACATTCAAGCCGGAGCTGAAGGGGAGGTCCCTGAAACCCCCAAGGAAGGAGATCCGGCATTTAAAAAAACGCGCAACCTGATTATCGGAAGCAATATGGATGCCATTATGGCCGCTGAGCAAAGAGCCAAGCATCTGGGATACAACGTCCTAGTTCTTTCTTCCATGATCGAAGGTGAAACAAGGCCGGTAGCCTATGTGCACGGAGCCATCGCCAGAGAAATTATCAAAACCGGCAACCCCCTTGCCCCACCGGCCTGTATTCTTTCCGGCGGTGAAACCACGGTAACCTTAAAAGGAACGGGGCTGGGAGGACGAAATCAGGAGTTTGCATTGGCAGCAGCCATAGATATCGACGGCAGTGAAGATATTGTCGTTCTCAGCGGCGGCACAGACGGCACAGACGGCCCCACGGATGCGGCCGGAGCGCTGTCGGATACTGCTACTATGAAAAGGGCTGCTGCCATGGGGTTAAATCCTCACCATTTCCTTGCAAATAATGATTCGTATCATTTTTTTCAAAAATTAGGAGATCTGTTTGTTACAGGTCCTACCAACACGAATGTGATGGATCTGAGAATTATACTTGTGAAATAACCAGCACTTGGTCTGCTTGTTTTGGCAAAACTTTTTTCATTGCCACCAAGACACCAAGGCACGAGTAAATATCCTGGCCCAGAGGACCAGGCTTTGGGTTACCCCTGGAAGGGGATGTTTTACTGCAAATTGAACAAGTGCGAAGTGACTAAAGTGAGCTAAAGTGCCTAAAGTTATGGAGTCGCTTCGCTCAACTGATTTTATATATTTGGCAGAATTCCTTAACTTTAGATCACTTTAGATCACTTCAAACTTTAGGCACTTTTAAGGTTTTCGGCAGAGCCATAAGCCTCTGACCTGGCCCAGAGGACCAGGTTTTTCAGGACCAAATAAAATATTATTGTATCATACTGAATAGAATGCAAAACTTCGACAAATGCTGCCGTTGCGCCTGGCCGGGTTGGATTGTGAGAACATAACTTTTTGCGCAGTTGTCGAGATATTTTACCTTTTAAAAAACACCATCCAACCCTTACGAGTAAAGAGCATCGTTAAAGTGTGGGGTGCGAAACTTGAGTAATAAGAAAACTATTCTTTGTGCCTTTGTGGCAAATATTTTTTTTCCGGCTTGTCCGGGTTGGGATGAAAAGTGATGTTAGAGTTTGAATCAATCAATTTGGAAAAGCAACCAGCGTATTTACAACGTCTCTCTGAATGCCCGCAGAAGACCTCTGACTACAGTTTTGCAAACATTTGGGGGTGGGCCCAAGAATACGGCCTCAGTTGGGCCTGGAAGGACAATCTGGTCTGGATCAAGCAAACCAAACCACAAGTTTTATACTGGGCACCGGTCGGACCATGGCAGGATATTAACTTCATTGAAATTTTTAATGCAACGATAAGCGAACCGGCCATATTTACCCGGATGCCCGAAGAATTAGTTAGGTGCTTGAAAAACAACCTTGGAAACAACCTGACGATCGAAGAAGAACGAGGCAACTGGGACTATCTATACCACACAATTGATCTAGTCGAGCTCAAAGGCAAGCGTTTTCACAAGAAAAAGAACCTTTTGAACCAGTTTAGAAAAAAATACGATTATACCTATGTTCACCTGGAGTATGAAATGATTGCCAAAGCTCTGGCCATGCAGACCGATTGGTGCACCTGGCGTGACTGCGAGTCATCAGATATGCTTGCAGCCGAAAATCGTGCCATCGAAAAAATTCTCAAAAATTGGCGGAACTTAAAAGGTCTCGTCGGCGGCGCTGTTATGGTGGAAGATTCGATGGTGGCCTATACGGTGGCGGAACGCCTGGACAGAGACACACTTTTAATTCACTTTGAAAAAGGAAATCCGGAATACAAAGGGGTATACCAAGCCATCAATCAAATGTTTCTTGCAAACTTAACGCATGAATTTACAATCGCAAACCGCGAACAGGACCTGGATGACAAAGGCCTGCGCAAAGCTAAACTCTCCTACAACCCTGTGGATTTTCTTCGCAAATACAAGGTTACCATTTCCTAAAACC